>NZ_JBGCAQ010000018.1:0-243613 GCF_041261405.1 Streptacidiphilus sp. EB103A
TGACGCAACCGGTCCATGTCCGCGATGCTGTCCGCGCCCGCCGCCATTCCCGCGACCAGCGCCATGACCTTCGCGGCGGGGTGCGCGCCCACACCGTTGACCGTGACGGGCAGACGCACCCGCTCAGCGATCAGACTCGGCAGTCCGCACCGCTCGGCCAGGCGTACCAGCGGCTCCAGGCCGCCGTAGGCCACCAGAGTCGGGTCATCGAACGCGGACAGGACTGCTGCGGGGGCATGGGAAGATTGCACGTAGGAGATGCCTTGCTGTACTTGCCGGATGGAACCCTAGAGAAGTCCCATCCTCGCAGGTCACAAGGCATCTCTTTGCTTCCGGGCCTCACGCCCAGCAGATATCAACCGGTGGATCCGGGCTGAGCTGTGGTGATGCCGTTGCGGCGTCGGGATTGTCAGAGCTGTTCGAGGAAGGCTAGTAGAGCGTCGGTGGGCTGGTAGCGGCTGGCGGTCGTGTCCGGCGGTGTAGTTCTCGCGATCGCCTGCTCCTTCAGCGCCATGTCCGCGTGGAGGTAGATCCGGGTGGTGGTCGGGCTCTCGTGACCGAGCCAGAGTGCGATGACGGTGATGTCGACACCGGCGTGCAGGAGAGTCATGGCGGCGCTGTGGCGGAGCGTGTGCGGCGTGATCGTCTTGCCGTGCAGGGCGGGATGGCCCTGTGCGGCGCGGGTGGCGTGCTTGCTGACCAGCCGTCCGACGGCGTCGCGGGAGAGCGGGGTGCCGACTCGGGTGCAGAACAGCGGCGCGGTGTCGGTGGCGGCGCGGCGTTCGGCGAGCCAGACGGCCATGGTCTGCTGGGTGTGGGCCGTCAGCGGCGTGCAGCGGTCTTTGCGTCCTTTGCCGTGGCAGCTGACGTGCGAGCCAGTGCCCAGGCGCAGATCGCCGACGGTCAGGGCGGTCAGTTCGGAGACCCGCAGCCCGGTCTGGGCGGCGAGCACGAGCAGGGCGTGGTCGCGCCGCCCGTGCCAGGTGGTGCGGTCCGGAGCCGCCAGGAGCGCGTCGAGTTCGGCGCGGGACAGGAAGTCGACGGCGGTCTTGGCGGTGCGCTTGGTCTGGATCGCCAGGACTCTGCTGATCAGTTGCGCGTGCTCGGGGGCTTGCAGGCTGGCGTAGCCGAACAGGGAGTGGATGGCGGCCAGGCGGGTATTGCGGCTGGCCGCGCTGTTGCCGCGGACGTTCTCCAGGTGCTGGAGGAACTCACCGATCGCGGTTGCGTCCAGATCGGTGAGATCCAGCCGGTTCGGCAGCTTGCCGGTGCGCCGGTGCAGGTAGGCCAGCAGGAGTTTGAACGTGTCGCGGTAGGAGGCGATCGTGTGCGGGCTGGCGTCCTGCTGGTTCATCAGCCGGTCGGTGAAGAACCCTTCCATGATCGGGGCCAGGGCCGTCATGACCGCTCCTGCTGCGCGGGTTCGAGGCGGTCGGCGGCCAGGGCGAGTACTTCCCCGGTGGCCTGCAGATACCAGTAGGTGGCCTCCGGGCCGCAGTGTCCGAGATAGGTCGAGAGCACCGGCAGATGCGCGGCGATGTCGACGCCTTCGCGCTGCCAGTCGGTCAGGGTTCTGACGGCGAACGAGTGGCGGAGGTCGTGGATCCGTGGTCGGCGACGGCTTGCAGGGGAGGCGATCCCGGCGTGGGTGACCAGCCGGGCGAAGGTGTCCTGAACTCCGCGTTGCAGTGGGCGTCGGCCGCCGGTGGTGAGGAAGAAGCTGTCGGCACGGACCTGCCGGCACAGCCGGTCACGGTGCCGGGCGTACTGGGCGAGCATCGCCGCGGTCGTCGGGTGGATCGGCACCAGCCGGGTCTTGCCGCCTTTGCCGGTCACCGTCAGCATCGCGGCGTCGGTCTCGACATCGGTGCGGTCCAGCCCCAGCGCCTCGCCGATCCGCAGCCCCGTTGAGGCGATCAGGCTGATCAATGCCTTCACCGTCGCAGACGGCAACGGCGCGGTGATGGTGCCGGCGGCGTGGACCAGGGCGGCGATGTCGGCCTGGGAGTAGATGAACGGCGTCGGCCGGTGCGCGCGGGCCGGCAGCAGGCCGGGGGCCGGGATCTGGCAGGCCGGGTCCAGGGCGTGCAGATGCCGGGCGAAGACGCGGACGATGCCGAGCCGGCGTGCCTGCTGGTTCGCCGAGGCCTGCGATGCCGCCGCCCAGGCCAGTGCCGCTGTGACCGTGACCGTGTCCTGGCCGTCCTGGTCGAGCCGGTCGGCGAAGTCCAGCAGCAGCCGCCCGTCGGTGACCAGGGTGAATCCCAGGGTGCGGCGCATCGCCAGGTAGTCCTCGACGCGCTGGCGGATCGTGGTCCCGGTCATCGCGCCACCGCCTGCGGGCAGGGCCTGGCCAGTGGCGACAGTCGTTGCTGGTCGACTTTCGCGTAGATCGCGGTGGTGCGCTGCTGGGCATGTCGCAGCAGTTGTCCGATCTCCTCCATCGAGGCGCCGGCCTGTAGTAGCCCGCAGGCTGCGGCGTGGCGGACGCGGTGCGGGCCGAACCGGGCGACGCCCGCGCGGGTGCAGGCCCGGGCCAGCACCAACGTGACCGAGGACACCGCCAGAGCGGTGAACGGGGCCTTTGCCGTGACGAACAGCGTCGCCGCGGCGGTTCTCGGTCGGGCGGTCAGCAGGTATTCGGCCCAGGCCTGGCCGACGTCGGCCGGCAGCGGCAGCATGTCGCGGCGGTTGCCCTTGCCGTGGATGGCGACCTGGCCGGCGTGCCAGTCGATGTCCTCCAGCCGCATCTTCGCGACTTCCCCGCCCCGCAGCGCCAGTCGGGTCAGCGACAGCACGATCGCGTAGTCCCGGCACCCGATCGCAGTCTGGCGATCGCAGGAGTCCAGCACGGCTTGGATGTCGTGGGCCGCCGCGGCCCGCGGAACTGCGTGCCGACCCGGATGGCCGCGGCCGACCGGAACCGCGCCGACCAGCAGATCCCGAACATGTCCAGCGACGTGCAGGAACCGCAGGAACGAACGCAGCGCCGGCAACGTCACCATGTCCGGACGGCCACCCTCACGCCGCCGGGCCCAGTCCATCACATAGGCCGTGACCTGGCCGGCCTCCAGCCGACTTACGCAGTCTTCGGAATCACTCGCCCAGTCCAGGAACACTCGAGCGCAGCGACGGTAGTGCTTCAACGTCCCCGCAGACACAGCCCGCTCGCCTTCCAAGAACGAGCTGTACTGCGCGAGCAACACCTCCTGCCACGTCGAGGGATCCGTTGCCGCCGACGGAGAAAGCACCTGTTGCGCCACCAGATGGCTCAGGATCGGCGCCAACGCCCTGACTGATCGCCCGGTCCGAAGTCCCGCCCCACGACGATCCGCAACGAACTGCCTGACCGTGACGTCGGACAGATCGGCCGTGCCCAGCCCGTGCCCGTCCAGCCACCCACTCAGCTCCGACAGCAGGCGCACATGCCCACGCACGGTATCCAGCGCATAGCCAGCCTCGGTCAACCTGAGCCGCAGCCCAGCCTCGTGACCCGCCAACGGCCCCACCACGAAAATCCTGGTCATCGCCAGCCCTCCCTCGATCGCTCCCCGACAACGAGATGCCCGGGACCGGACCGAGACAGGCCGAAATTATGACGAGACCACTCGAAAGAAACGCCAGCACGCTGGCCTCGCCGCAGCATTACTGACCAGACGTCATAAGGCACCTAATGCCGACATCGGCATTAGGTGCCCTTCTTCAGGTCGCCGGTCTCGTCCGCGATCAGTACCGCGTCCTGGTCGGCCAGTGCGGCCACGGCGAAGGTGCGGACCCGGTCGCGCAGCTCGTCAGCGTCCCACGCGGCCTTGGCCAGGAAGCCCTGCAGCCGGTCGGGGCTGGGGTGACCGGCGAACTCCGCGAGCTGCCACATGTTCTTGCGCGGTACCTCGCTCAGCAGCCCGCGCACCATCGCCCGCAGGTTCTCCCGCGACGCCGGGCGTGGGAAGACGTCATCGACCGAGACGCATAGCGCCTCCAACTCCCCCTCCAGCGCCCGGATCCCGCCCTCGCCCAGCTCGCTCGTTCCAACCGTCCCCGGCGGCAGCGTCAGTCCCACGAACAGCCCAACGAGCCGACCGTCGTCACGTCACGTGAACCACCGGCCGTAGTACTAGTACTGGCACGTCCAGCCCGTCCCCGCCATGGTCGCCGCACAATCCCTATGGCGCAGAATCCACCAAACCGTCGCAAAACGCATCCACTACCGGCAATGACGACAACGAGCTCTCGAAACGCCCCTGTAGTACAAGATTGCGCGAGTCTGGTCCCGGCGCGCGCAGCTATAGACCCCAGTTACCGGGCGACGTAGGAGACAATCTCCACAGCCTCTTGGAGCGCCGACCCCTCATCCGAATAGGGAACTCTGGACACTGTAAGGCGAGAGCATGAAATTGCCCCGCCCCCAGACTCGCTCGAGATATAAATATTCAACAAAGGGATTGAAGGCAAGTTCAATCGCGCAAACTCCGACTCGCCAAATTCCGAACTATCAACAAAATCGATAGCCAGACCCCTATAGAACATCTTCAACCTGACATACTGCACTCCTTCGCAGATGATAGATATCGCATCTTCGTCACCAGCGCCACGACTGTGCAAGGTAAGGCGGGAGTGCCCTACGCCATAGGCCCAGATGCTGAAATCTCTCGCGCTTTGCCATCGAAGATAATCGCTACTCACCCTTGCCTCCATAGGGGTTCGGTACCGGTTCTCCATCCCTGTACCAAGTCACTCTATCCCACGCCCCTGGCGTCTTGCTCAACTGGTACATCTCCCATCGCGTGAACCCTTGGTCATCCACAGCCGGGTTAACCTTGGCGCCAGAGGCAGCATAGGCAATCGGATGGTCAATTCCGTCAAGGTTTACGTGTATGAGGGTGACGTCATCATTAAGGAATCCGATAACTTGACTATGCCAAGACCCCTTCCCGTCAAATTGCTTATACGTTTTTGCCCCCACCGCCAGGCCGAACTCATCAAGAGCATCGGGATTCCCCGGCGTCTTCTGCTTGCCAAGCGCAATACCATTATCCGTTTCACCGGAATACATTTCCGCAAAGAACGCATCATCTTCTTCGCCAAAATCACCCCCAGCAAAGACAGCCATGGCACTCAGTGCACCGTCAACCCACGACCCGTGATAATTTTCGAACCCATAGAACTTATCCAGGGCCGAGCAGGATGCTGAGACAAATCCGGCCGAGCAGGAAATTGCCCAGAATTTCTCTACATTCTGAGAATATGAAAGCCTTCTATCCCACGTCATCCCCTGGACCATTTGGCCGTAAGTTGGAATATAGGGAGCCACGTGAATCGGCAAGAGCAATCCGTGCTTGGCGAGACTCTCGTGCTGCTGCTTCCTCCACGCATCGTCTACTTGAGCCTGACTGCGACATTTGCCACTGGCGTCCGCGGAGCACCCTACGTCGTCGGTTGCAGCCGCCATGGCGCCCCCGTCTTGTTGGCAGCCGTCGCAGTATTGCCCGGTGGGATCACTTCCGTTGACGGGGTCGTTGTCGCTGTAGGCGTAGCCGTTCCATTGCTGCGGGGTAGTGGTGTCAAGGACGGCGTCGTGGCTGAGGAAGCGGCCGAGGGCGGGGGCGTATTCGCGGGCGCCTTCGTTGGTGAGGTTGGTCTGTTGGTCTTGGGTGCCGCCGATGTAGCCCTTGGTGCCGGGCCAGGTGGCGGGGTTGCCGTTGGGGGTGCGGTCGGTGCCGAAGGGGGTGTAGGTGCGGCGCAGGATGGCTTTGTTGTCGGAGCGGACGTCGATGGTGGCGGAGCCGATGGGGTCGGCTGCCTGGAAGTGGAGGACGGTTCCGGCGGTGCCGGCGACGGCAGTGCGAATGGTGGTGGGTGCGCCGGGGAAGGCGTAGCTGCGGGTGTCGCCGGTGTAGGTGCCGGTGCTGTTGTAGGTGATCTGGTCGTCGCCCACGAAGACGGTGGTGGTGCCGTTGTCGGTGCGGGCGATGAGGTTGCCGGTGGCGTCGTAGGCGTAGCTGGACTTGACGGAGCCCTGGGTGGTGGTGGCCAGGCGGCCGTTGTAGTCGTAGGTGAGTTGGATGTCGCGGGCGCCTTGGGGTGCGCTGTAGGTGCCGGTGCTCCAGACGGCGGTGCCGGTGGTGCTGTAGATGACCAGGTTGTTGTCGTCCTGGAGCTGGAGGAGAGCGCCGGCGCTAGCAGTGCCGCTGGCCCACAGGGTGGTGGTGCCGGATTTGACGGTGAGGTTGCCGTCGGTGCCCATGGTGGCGGTGGCGCCGGGGTGGTTGTAGGTGTGGGTGGACCACAGGGCGCGGTTGGTGTGCAGGGAGTAGATGACCAGGTTGCCGTCGGTCTGCATGGCCAGACGGACGTTGCTGGAGCGCAGTTCACTGCCCGAGGCCAGGGTGGCGCCGGAGGCGAGTTTCTTGTCGCCGATGCCTTGCTTGATCTCGGTGGTGTTGCCGGCGGCGTCGTAGGTCAGGGTCTGGTCGCTGGATCCGTTGCCGGTGGTGACGTGGGTCGTGGCCAGGCCGTGGGGCATGGCGTGGGTGGTGCTGTCGGCTGCGGCGGCTGTGGTGGCGTTGTAGGTGGAGTTGGTGGTGGTGTCGCCGACCGAGCTGAGGCCGGGGACGGCGTGGTCGGTTTCGCTGGTGCGGTTGCCGGTGGCGTCGTAGCTGTAGGTCTGCCAGTACGGGGCTGGGCCACCGAGGGTGGCGCTGCTGGGGGTGGTGGTGGCGCAGGCGCCGTCGTCCATGACCTGGGTGGGGGCGGTCGGGTCACCGGTGGGCTTGGTGGTGATGCCCTGGGTGTCGGTCCAGGCCTGGGCAAGGCGGCCGAGGTAGTCGTACTGGTAGCACTGGGCATCGATGCCCGAGCTGGTGGTGGCCTGGTTCTGGATGTCGGTGGCCGAGGTCTTCTGGCCGGCGTCGTTGTAGCTGTAGGTGACCTTGTCCAGGGTGTGGCCAGTGGTGCCGTCAGCGGCTTGGGCAGCCACCGAGTAGTCCATCAGGCGGCTGGTGCCAGGGATGTACTCGTACTGCTGGACGACCTGGGTGCCGTAGGTGCCCATGGCGGCGTTCATGGGCTGACCGAGGGCGGTGTAGTTCATCCAGTTGACGTAGGTGGTGCTGTCATTGCCCATGGCCACGGGGATGTCGTTGTCGCCGTAGGAGATACCGACGTTCTCGGTGGGCATGGCGCCGGTGCCGGTGCCGACCGCGGGCAGGGTGGTGGTGTTGACGGTGCCGGAGATGGGGTAGTAAGTGCTGCTGTTGGTGTAGGTCAGGCCGGTGCCGCCGCCCAGGGCGGCGCCGGGCACGGTGGTGGTGCTGCCGGTGGCCTGGTAGCTGTCGGTGTAGCCG
Source organism: Streptacidiphilus sp. EB103A (assembly GCF_041261405.1). NCBI lineage: Bacteria > Bacillati > Actinomycetota > Actinomycetes > Kitasatosporales > Streptomycetaceae > Streptacidiphilus > Streptacidiphilus sp. EB103A. Next base: position 7,344 of record NZ_JBGCAQ010000018.1, read on the forward strand.
GTCACGGTGCTGGTGTAGGCGTTGCCGGCGGTGTCGTAGCTGGTGCTGGCCTTGACCTGGCCCAGGTCGCCGGTGGGGTCGAAGTCGGTGTGGGCCAGGTGGACCTGGGCGGTGGCGGGGCCGCCGTAGGTGTCGGTGGCCCGGCCCAGGTTGTCGTAGACCGTGGTGAGGTCACCGGCGTGGCCCGGGCGTGGGCTGATGGTCTGGGTCTGTTCCTTGTCGTCGTCGAAGACCGCGGTCATGGTGCCGGTGTCCGGGTCAGTGGACTTGACGGTGTCGCCCAGGTTGTCGTAGCCGGTGGTCCAGGTGTGTCCGGTGGAGTCCTTCTGCTGGACCTGGCGGCCCAGCGCGTCATAGCTGTAGGTGGTGGAGTCGTAGGCACCACTGTCGCTGGTGCCGTGGAACTGGCGCAGTTCGGTCTTCTGCCCGCGCCCGTCGGTCAGCACGGCGGTGGGGGTGCCGCCGCTGGGCGGGACGGTGTCGACCTGGTTGCCGGCCGGGTAGCTGGTGCTGGTGGTCCACTGCGGGTGGCCGTTGTACCAGTCGATGACCGAGGTGGTGCGGCCCATGCCGTCGTAGACGGTGTGCGTCTCCTGCGGGATGCCCGCGGTGTCGGGCTGGGTGAAGGTGCCAGCTGGGTTGGAGGCGGTGTTGAGGTAGGGGGTGTCGACCGTGACCGGCTTGCCGTGCGAGTCGTAGACGGTGTTGGCCACCAGGCGGGCGTTGGTGGTGCCGTCCGGGACGGTGGTCTGCTCCTCAATCAGGTCCTGCTGAGCGCTGTAGACCTTGTAGTCCTGGTGGTAGGTCAGGTTCTGCCGCAGCTGTTCGGTGTCCACCCAGCTGGGGCCGGAGTTGGAGACCGTATAGGTGTAGCGCAGGCTCGGGGTGGAGGTGTTGGCCGCGACGCTGTGCGGGTGGGAGGGCAACCAGACTGCGGTCAGCCGGCCCAGGCCGTCGTAGGTCTCGGTGGTGACCTTGCCGTTGACATCCGAGGTCGAGGTGGGCAGGCCCCGGGCCACGTCCAGGGTGGCGGTGGAGGTCCAGCCCTTGGGGTTGGTCGTGGTGATCGAGGTGGGCAGGAAGGTACCGCCCCCAGAGGTGTAACTGGTGCCGGCATGGCGGCCCAGGGCGTCGGTGGAGCTGGTGACCCGGCCGTAGGCGTCGTAGGCCACGCTGGTGTTCGCGGTCCACCGGGCGGTGCCGCCGGTGCCGTTCCAGTCCTTGAGGGAGGTGGTGGCCGTAGATTCACCGCTGCCTGGGCTGGCGGCGTCCAGGGAGCCGGGGATTGTGCCAAGGATGCTGGAGCCGTCGTAGAAGGTCTTGCTGTCCGACAGTGTGTGTGCGGCGTCGTTGGGCAGCGGGCTGCTGCAGCCTCCGGTGACCGCGAGGGTCTCGTCGGGCAGGCCGGTGATCGTCCCGTCGGCGTTGGACGCGTAGGTCGTGCTGGTGCACTTCTCCGGGGTGCTGGCGCCGTTGACCGGCAGGTGGGTGTCCCGGGCCACCTCGCCTCGGTCATCGACCGTAGCGACGAGGCCGGTGGTCTTGTCGTAGCTGGTGACGGTGTCGGTCAGACGCCAGGTCGAGCCGCTGATCAGGGTGTCGTTGTAGGCAGAGGTAGTGCCGGTGTAGTGGGCGTTCAGGTCGGGCAGGGTGTCGCCGCTGGTGCTGCGGCTGTGGGTGGCGGTGGCCGCCGAGAGCCAGGGCACGGTCATCGTGCGGCTCTGCGGGGTGCCGCCGTCCTGGTCGTAGGTCAGCGTCTCGTAGGCGGTGCCGGACAGCGGATCGGCGTCGGTGATGGTGTCGCCGGCGTCGTTGGTCACACTGGCGCTCTTCGGCGTACCGGACAGGGTGCTGTCGCCGTCCATGCCCTGCAGGTACTTCGATACCGACTCGGTGATCGGGTCCGGTGTCACCCCGGTGCGGGTGATGACCTGGCTGTAGCCGCGGAACTCGCCCCAGGCGCGGTACTTGGGGGCGGTGATGTTGTCATCCGCGTGGTGCCAGGCCGCACCGTTCTGCAGGTACTGGTAGGAGGTGTGCTGGGTGGGCGCGCTGGCCTGCAGGCCGGCCAGGTCCATCACGTCGACGGTGTTGACCAGGTACTTGTTGAACCAGTCCAGGATCGGCGCGGTGTAGCCGGGCGGGGTCCAGCGCACCGGGTAGCAGGACAGGGTGTCGTGGTCCTCGGCCGGGGGGCTGGTGCGCGAGCAGGTGTCACTGGCGTAGGAGACGGTGATCTGCTCACCTGTCTCGGTCGTGACAGTGGTCATCCGGTCGCGAGTCAGGGGCGTGACGGCAGGCTGGATCAGGCCGGCGACCCGGTTGCGGTACGGGCTTCCCTTGAAGGTGACCGAATTCTCGGGGACCGCGCTGCCGCCACCGCCGGTGTCGTTGCCGGTGTGGGTGATGGAGTCCAGCCACATCGCCCGCGGCGAGGTGGAGTTGGCCGTGTTCACATCCCCGTCGGCGGGGTCAGGGAAGTTGTCACTGGCCAGGTCGTAGGTGTCCACGGTGCGCCACGCGGCGGTCTGCCCGGGAGTGGTGTCCCACACCTGGGTGTAGATCTGCTTGAGGCGGTCGTTGGTCCAGAACGTGGGCGCGTAATGGGTACAGGTCCCCGACGAGGGGCAGTTCTGGTCGAACGGTACGTCAGGCCAGTTCGCGGCATCGGTCGAGTTCAGCGTGTTGTGGGCGCAGTCGTAGGTCTGCGTGTTGGTCCAGCAGCGTCCGGACGGGTCGCCCTTGAACTCGACCCGGGCGGCGGGGTTGTGTCCGGCCAGGTAGTCGGTGGTCTTGAAGCCGTAGGCCACCTGGTCCAACGTTCCGCCACGCACGTACCCCGGGGTGCTCAGGAGGGTGTGCTGGGTGCCTGCGGCGTAGTAGTTGTGCTCCGCGGTGTAGCTGTACACCGTCACGTCCGAGCGCGGGGTGATCACGAAGTCCAGGTTCCACTGCCAGCCCTGCATACAGGATCTGGAGTCAAAGCTCCCGGAGGTGTAGCAGGGCTCGCCGCTGTTGTTGCCGTAGACCGGCACGCCCCAGGCCGAGTTCGTCGAGGCATCGCTTCCGATCGTCCCGCTTCCGGCGCCCAGCCGCCCCAGCCGCTTGGCCAGGGGGTCAGCGCCGGGAAGGTGGTCGGCGCCGAACACGTACACCGTCCCCGAGCGGTCCCGCAGCGCCCAGAAGGTGTTGTTGTACAGCCCGTTGCTGATCCCGAAGTCGCTGCCGGACAGTTCGAAGACCTGCGAGCCGTCGTCGTCCGCCAGCTTCCACACGCCAGTGCTGTCATCGTGCACCAGGGTGTGGCTGGCCCCGTTCAAGGTGAGGGTGGCGTTGTCGCCGGCCCAGCACTCGTCGCTCTCCGTGGACGCCTCACCGTCATCGGAGCACGAGCGGTACGAGCGGCTGATCGACCCGGGCCACATCGTCCACCCGTCCCCCACCCACGAGCCCTGCCCGTTGGTGTAGGAGGTGCGCCCGTCCGCGTCCTGGGAACTGTAGGACAGCGACAGCTTCGGCGCCGCCCCGCCCACCGACGGCGGTGTCGCGATCGGGTAGGAGTAGGTGAACGCACCGGTATTGCCAGACGTGCCCCACTTCGCCGAGTCGTTGACCGGCGATGCCGCGTACGAGCCCGAGGTCCCAGAGGCGTCCGGCTGCCCGGTCAGCACCACTACCCCGGACTGCTCCACCACTGGCTTCGAGGCCAGCGGCCCAGCGCCGGTCGCGGCAGCGGCGTCCAGGCTTCGCGCGGCCGGGGCGGTGGCGGGCAGCGTCACATCGGTCACCAGCCGATGGTGGGCGGTGTCGTTGGCCGACGCCGCGACCGGCGTCCCCACCGAGCACCCCTTCGCCTGTGGGGTCGTCAGTACACAGGCGGGATAGGACACCAGGCGCAGGCGGTCGCTGTATCCGCCGCCGAAGGCGTCACGGATGCTGGAGTAGTCCAGCCCCACCGAAACCCGCTCGCTGGTGCTACTGGTGTCGGTGCGCGACAGCGAGATCATCAGCCCGGACACTCCGGCGCGCTGGGCTGCGGCCTGGGAGGCCACCGCCACATGCACCGCGGCCGGGGTGGCCGCCGTCTTGTCGGCCGCAGCGGCGTCGCGCGTCGCCTTTGTCGGCGGCAGCAGCTTGCCGTCCAACGCACCCGCCGCACCCACGACGACCGGAACACCGGGCGCGGCGTGCGGGGACGCGGGCTTCTGGACTACCGGCAACGGTCCATCGGTGACCAATCGCGCTGTGGAGCTGGCCACCAGGTCCGAAGGTGTGGACGACGTGGCCGCCGGGACCAGGGAGACGTCCGCTGCCGCTGCCGCGGGCCAGGCAACCGGCGCCACAGCAGCTGACTTGGCCGCAACCGGTTTGGGCTGGGCGGTGGTGGCGACGTTGTGTATCGGCACCGAGGTCTGGGCCTGGTCCGCGTGCGGCAGCCACACCTGCTTGGGCTTGTGCGCGCTCACCGCACTCGCGCTGGGCGCACCCAGCAGCATCGCGGCGGCCGACAGCACCGTCACCGCGGACAGCAAACGCCTGCCCCGGGCAACCGACAGGTGACGACGCATCAACACAACCCCCGCAGCCGAGCATGAAATCGATCTTGATCAGACCGATCTGCCTGACGCTAGCGGCGGTAGATCAACCATAAGTACCAAGAAATAGTAAAGAGTTGAGCGTGCACAGTCGATTACAGGTGCAATGTCACGACTTCATCGACGAAGTCACTTGAGAGCGTTTACACAGCAAACGGACTGCTATCACCCAGTTATGGCTCCCACCTGCAAGGATTTCTGTTGTTCTCAGGTACCACTGGCAGCTAGCGTTCGGGGCTCTATGCCTAACCGCTGACGCATCGAGGACTCCGTGCACCGAAAGCCCCACCGACCGTCGGGCCGCCGACGCTCGATAGGTGGTCTCACAACCGCCACACTGCTCATGACAACTCTTCTCGGTTCCACCACAACCTTCACAGCGCACGCCGATACCACCGCGGCCCCAGGCACGAGCCAACCGCCCGCCGTACAGCAGGCCGCCATCGACGCCAGCGCCAAGGCCAAGGCCACCGGCACCAGCGTTCCGGTCGACGCCGCAACCGATGCCGAGAACACCCTGACCGCCAACCCGGACGGCACCTTCAGCCAGACCACCAGCGCCAGCCCGGTGCGGGTGCAGCAGAACGGCGCCTGGGTCCCGGTCAATGCCACCCTGCACCGCAATAGCGACGGCACCTGGTCGCCTGCAGCCACCAACGCCGCCCTGACCCTTTCCGGCGGCGGACCGGCCGGATCCACCCTGGCCTCCATGGACGACAACGGCCAAACCCTCACCTTCACCTGGCCCACCGCCCTGCCCACACCCACCGTCACTGGCGACCAGGTCCTGTACCCCGCGATCCTGCCCGGCGTCGACCTCGAACTGATCGCCAACGATCAGGGCGGCTTCACCGACCTGGTCATCGTCAGCACCCCCACTGCCGCCCAGAACCCGGCCCTGGCCACCCTAACCATGGGAACCAGCTCCACCAGCGGCGTGACCCTGCACACCGACACGACCGGCAACATCACCGCCACCGCCGCCGACGGCACCCTGGTTTTCACCGCGCCCGCACCGCGGATGTACGACAGCGCTACCTCTACCAGCAGCAGTTCGCCCAGCAGCAGTCCCGGTGCCAGTGCTGACGCCAGCGGCACTGCGACCGCTGCCAGTTCGGCCAGCGCATCACCTTCCTCCACCGCAAGCGTCGCCTCCCCCACAGCCCAGGGCGCGCAGGCCAAGACCGCGCAGCGCCTGGCCCTGGCCTCGCAGAGCGCCGCCACCACGGGCGCGTCGCCCAGCAGCACGCCCCAGGCGACGCCGAGCACCAGCCCCAGCGCCTCGAACCCGACCGGCGCGGTGCAGTCGGCGCCGGTGGCGGTCGCCGTCAGCGCCGGCCAGCTCACTCTGACGCCCAATCAGCAACTGCTGCACAGCACCAGCGCCACTTTCCCCCTGGTCATCGACCCCAGTTACACCCCGATCTGGATCGGACACACCACCTCCTCGGGCGACTACGACTACATCCAGGCCGGCTGCCCCAGCGCCAAGAACTTCGACGCCAGCAACTCCTACGACACCAACGGAATCGGCGTCGGCTACCAGGGCTTCGCCACCTGCAACGGCGCCGAGCGCAGCGAGTACCAGTTCAACATCGGCTCCTGGATCGAGAACAAGACCATCGCCGGCGACGCCACCTTGAACGTCGACGAGACCTACATCGCCTGGAACGCCTGCGATTCCAGCAACAACTACGCCCAGTCCAACGTCACCGCCTGGGCCGTGCCGCACATCGACAGCAGCACCGACTGGAGCAACTACAACGGGCTCGGGGCCACGTGGCTGGACACCGAGTCCATCGGCGGCGCCAACCGCACCGGCTGCGCCGGCAACACCGCCACCTCCTTCAAGGTCTCCCGGGCCATCACCGATACCCCTGACGGCATCGTGACCCTGGAACTGCGCGGCAACGAGAGCGACGAGTACCAGTTCAAGCGGTTCGCCACCCACGCCACCCTGGCCTTCAACTACAACTCCACCCCCAACATCCCCACCAGCACCGCCACCACTCCCGCCACCGTCTCCCCTTCGGGAACCTGCAACACGGACCGGGCTGGTTCCGGCTGGATCCCGGTCGGCGGCGCCGGTGGCTACGTGAACGTTTCCGCCGTCTTCTCCGACAACGACGGCCAGTGGGGCCAGGACGTCATGGGCAAGTTCCAGATCTGGAACAGCTCCACCGGCGCGTCCCTGTTGGACACCGGCACTACCGGCTCCTGGATGACCTCCGGCAGCACAGCCTCCGCCAGGATCTCCACCAGCAGCCTGACCGACGGTGACATATACGGCTGGCAGGCCGAGACCTACGACGGCTTCACCTCCTCACCCGCCAGCCCCATCTGCTACTTCAAGTACGACAGCACACCCCCTGTCAACCTGGCCGTCAATGGTCACTCCCTCAACACCGGCCAGTGCGTCCAGGGCGACGACCTGCTGCAGGGCGCCACCGGACAGACCCTGCACCTGACCGCCACCGACGCCGAGTCCGGCCTGAAAAACTTCACCTACGCCTGGGGCGACAGCTCCCCCCTGGCCGCCGGAGGCGGCGCCGTCGTCTCCAGTAGCGGCAACCTCAGCTTCACTCCCATGAGCTGGGGCGTGTTCACCCTGTGGGTCGACGCCACCGACAACGCGGGCAACCAGGCCGCCTACGGCTGCTACACCTTCAACGTCGACGCCAACGACACCCTCACCTCCACCCCCGGCGACGTCGACGGCTACACCGGCACCTCGACCAGCCCGATCCCGCAGCACCCCGACGTGCTGAGCACCGACGCCAGCGGCAACCTCCTGGTCTGGCCCACCTACCAGGCAGGCGGCGCTTCAAAGATCGCCTCCACCAACACCAACGGCCCCAACCCCGACGGCACCTGGACCGGCGCCCTGTACTCCCACCGCGGCCCGGTCATCGGCGGCTCCGGCTTCATGGTCGACGACCTGTGGGCCCTGGGCAGCGACCGCACCGCCATGTACCTCTACCACAACCAGCTCAACGTCGTGGGCACCACCGCGGCCAACGGCCCCTACTACACCACCAGCAACACCGACCGCATCGACATCTACCCCTGCACCGCCGCCTGCAACGGACACCCCACCGACTGGTCCCAGGTCAACCAACTCCTCAGCGTCGGCGACATGAACGGCGACGGCCTGCCCGACCTGATCACCGAGGAAGCCGGCGGCAAGCTCTGGTACTTCCCCAGCAACGGCTCCCACAAGCTCGGCGCACCCACGCTGCTCGCCACCTGGAAGGGCGCCGACGCCCGCACCTTCATCGCCCCCGGCAACACCACCGGAGACCAGGGCATCGCCTCGATCTGGGGCCGCGACAACTCCACCGGCGCCATCTACACCTGGGCCGTCACCGTCACCAACGGCGTCCCCGCCCTGGGAACCCAGACCACCATCGGCAGCAACTTCGACGCCGCCGACTACCCCCAGATCCTCAGCGTCGGCGACCTGGGCACCGACGGCAAACCCGACCTGATCGCCACCACCGCCACCGGCGCCCTGGTCGAAGCAGCCAACACCGGCACCGCCACCACCCCCGCCTTCGACGGCACCACCGACACCACCCACCCCGGCCCCGCCCAGATCCAGCCCGGCGGCTGGGCCCTGGCCCAGTCCGCCCTGGACTCCAACCCCGTCCCCAACCCGCCCTCAGGACAGATCACCATGGCCCTGGGCAGCCTGTGCCTGGACGACCCCCAAGCGGTCCAGAGCGCCGGCAAGCCCGTCCAGACCTACACCTGCAACGGCTCCCCGGCCCAGCAGTGGACCCTCACCCCCGACCGAGCCATCCACCCCCAGCGCAACACCGCGATCTGCGTCAGCGGCGGCGTCTCCGGCACCGCGCTCACCCTGCAGACCTGCAACGGCAGCGCCGCCCAGCAGTGGACCCCCAACAGCGACGGCACCCACGCCCTGGTCAACGCAGCCACCACCGCCTGCCTGGACGACCCTCAGTCCTCCACCACCCCCGGCACCCAACTGCAGACCTGGCACTGCAACGGCAGCACCGCCCAGTCCTACACACCCAGCACCAGCATCCCCACCGCCCGCTGGCTCCTGAACGACACCGGCCCCGGAGCCTGGAACAGCGCCTCCAACCAGCACACCACCGGCACCAACGTCACCTACCAACAAGCCGGCCCCGTCCTGCCCGCCGGCAGCGGCACCGGCAAATCCGCCGCCTTCAACGGCACCAGCAGCATCATCACCACCGACAGCACCATCGTGGCCACCGACCACAGCTACACCGTCTCCGCCTGGGTCAACCCCAACACCCTCACCGGCCAGCAATGGGCCCTCACCCAGGCCGGCACCAACAAAATGGCCTTCTACCTCGGACGCGGCAACGGCGGCTGGCAGTTCATGACCACCAACGACGACACCGCCACCTCCACCTTCACCTGGGTCAACAGCACCCAAACCCCCACCACCGGAACCTGGACCCAGCTCACCGGCGTCTACGACGCCACCGCCAAAACCATCGCCCTCTACGTCAACGGCACCCTCGCCGCAACCACCCCCTACACCGGCGCACACCCCACCACCGGCAACCTCTCCATCGGCGCAGCCACCTCCGGCTACGAATACTTCAACGGCGACATCGCCGACGTCCAAACCTTCAACCAAGCCCTCAACCCCCGCCAAATCCTCAACCTCGCCGACACCGACCAAATCACCGGCTAACCCACCCACACCCCGTGCGCCGGACACCCACCCAGGGTGCCCGGCGCACGGCACTCCACGGCCCAATGCACCGATGGACCCCGGGGTGGACCTTCCTTGACTGGCATTCCCATCGGAAGAGCCTGCCGCAGACCTCCGCACAGGCACATGGTGTTGGGGTCGGCACCCGCCCTCCGGGCAACGACAACCCGTACGATGCGCGCGCCAAGGGGCTACCGCGATGAGTCCGTTCGAGACCGAACAGCCGCGAGTACGGCTGCCCCTGTCGGTGGGGCCGGACACCAGACTCGACCTCGGCGTCCTCGTTTTGTCCCCGTCCTGTCACCACTCCAAGCCAGCCCGATACAGCATGCGAACTGGCGGCGGGTCGGTGCCGTCGTTCGTCCGCTCGTCCGAGCAGGACCCGCGGCCGGCCCCGCCTTCCCACCGGTGTCCCGTCCCGCGGGTCACACCGGTGGACGGAGACGGGGGTAGCTGCGCCTGAACCGGCAGGGTCGAGCGTCGGCCTGGGTCCTGCACGTACCGCTGGCCCGAGACCGGCGACGAACCGTGGATTCTGCTCGCCCAGGCCGAGTTCTTCCCCACCGGTGAGCACCCCGATTTCCACGCCGTCACCGCTTGGTGATCCGCCGACAGGACCCGGAGGCGGAGGACTTCAGCCGGGTGAAGACGCTTCAGGAGTACTGGCACTGAGGTGCCGTCGGTCGACTGTCAGGGCCGTAGCGCGTCGCACATCAGTTGCGCGATCCGTGCCGCCGCACCGGGCCGTGCGCTCCACTGCTCTGCCGCGACGGCTCCGACGACCAGCAGGTGCAGATCCTCGGTGCCCGCATCGGCGCGCAGCGCTCCCGCTTCCTGGGCCCGCTTCATCAGGGTCCCCAGAACCGTCTGAAGATCACCCGCGACAGCCCGTGTCGATTCGTGGAGGTCCACGCCGACGCGGCTGAGCGCTTCGGCCATGTCCATCTTGGTGCTCGCGTCGGCGATCATCGAGGTGAAGAAGGCGAAGAACGACTCACCCGCGTCCTCCGTCGCGAGGGCGGCCCGTGCGTCCGCCAGGAGGTCTTCCAGCCGCCCGACGATGACGGCTTCGAGCAGCGCCTCCTTGGTCGGAAAGTGGCGGTGCACCGTCCCGGCGCCGACGCCCGCGCGCCGTGCGATCTCATCCAGCGGCACCGAGGGACCCTCTGCGGTGAACGCCGACCGCGCGGCTTCCAGCACTTTCGCGCGATTGCGTGCGGCGTCGGCACGCAGGGGTCGGTCCTCGTTCACAGAGTTCAGCTTATCCGTCTGGACAACCGGGGCGATCGCCCCGTATCGTCGGCGGCGGGAAGCGGGGCGAAGGCCCCGCTTATTGAGGAGGCATGCCATGTCCCGGAACACCCGCACCGCCCGCGAGACGGTCGACCTCATGCTCCACACGATCGTCCACGGCACCCGCGACGAGCTGGCCGACCTCTACGCACCCGACACCGTCATCACCAACCCCTTCGCCCCGGACGGCGTCCCGGCGTCCGTTTCCGGCAACGAGCAGCTGCGTACCCGGATGAAGGCGATGGGCGGCCTGATCAGGTACGACTCGGTGGACGAGGTGACGGTCCATGAGACCCGGGACCCCGAGACCGTCATCGTCGAGTTCGGCGTGAGCGGGACGATCGTCGCGTCCGAGACCCCGTTCACGCTCAGGTTCGTCAACATCGTCCGGGTCGTGGACGGCCTGATCGCGGAGTCGCGCGACTACAGCGACGGCGTCCGGACGGCCCAGCTGTTCGAACGTCTCGCGGTGAAGGTGGACTAACCGGCCCGGAGGGCCGAGGCGGGCCCCTGGACCGGGTCGAGTACGGCGGCGGCGACGCGGAACTTCGGGTTGAGGTCGGCGGGCGAGGCTCCTTTCCGCAGCCGTTCGGTCACCTCCGAGACCTGTTCACCGTTGCCGAGGACCAGCCAGTCGCGGGTGGCCAGGACCGCCTCGTAGTGCCGAAGCGGATCGTGCTCGCTCGGCGCGAGCGGGCCCACGAGCAGTCGGTCGCCTTCCACCCGCAGCGCACGGTTCTTGGAGGCGATACTGCGGCCGGTCAGGAAGTAGCCGCCGAGCACGGCCCCGGAACGCGTACGGGCGCACAGCACGCCCCGGCCCGGGTACGGATTCGCTGTCAACAACGCGGTCAGCTCTGTCATACGGAGCATCCTGGGGTATGCCGGGGCGCCACCCATCCGCACAGGCTCCCGATGGCGGGGCCCGTGCGGATGGGTGGCGAAGGGCTACTCCCCTTCGGCCACGGCGGAGACTGAGGCGGGTTCAAGGCCCAGGCCGCTGCCGCCGGCCAGCATGTCGTCGCAGACGCGGTGGAAGTGCGTGATGACGCACTCGCGGTCGTTGTGGATGTTCTGCCGGTAAGCGGACGAATGCTTGACCGCCGCCACATCCTTCCACTCGTCGACATCCTGCTGGATCACCGACTTGTAGATCTCCCAGAAGAAGTCGACGAGCTCCAGGTACTCCTTTTCGTCCGACTCGTAACGCAGCTCCCACGCCTCGAAGCGGGTCCGGTCGACGCTCAGCGGGACTGCCCGGAACATCTGGGTGTGCAGCTTCTGACAGTTGGCCACCGCGGTCGGGAAGAGCTGGTAGTTGCAGATGGCCAGAGCCGTGTGGTCGAGCGTCTGCTGGAGCTCCTCCAGCACGCCGAGGAACGGGACGACGTACATGCCGTTCCGGCCGAAGACGTCCATGGTGGAGTACCTGGCGTCCTTGGCGTCCTGGCCGCCCATGCCGTGCAGGGCCTGGGCATGGTAGTACTCGCTGAAGGCATCGATCACCACCTTCCAGTTGACATCCACCTCCCACTCGACCTTCTCGACGAGCTTCATGTCCTCCATCCGGAAGGCTGCCATGTCGTCCCGGACCTCGGGTGCGATCCAATCGCTCAGCGGGCCGGCCACTCCGGGCCCCGCGAGCACCGCCCAGACCCAGCCGCCCCACTCGTCGACATCGACGCCGGGCGAGCAGAGGTCCTTCAGGACCTTCTGGTCGAAGTCATGACGGTCCGGAACACCAGTGACCCTGCCGTCCTGGTTGTAGGCCCAGTTGTGCCACTTGCAGGTGAAACGGCGGGCGTCGGTTCCGCTCTCGGCGACAATGCGAGCGCCGCGGTGCTGGCAGACGTTGTGGAAGCCGGAGAGGCTGCCGTCCTGCTTCCGGCTGATGACGATGCTCTCGCCGTGGCCCTCCCAGACATGGAAGTCGCCCGGGTCGGCCACCTGCTCGGATCGGCAGATTATCTGCCAGCTCCGGTTGAGGATACGGATGCGCTCGTGCTCGTACCGCTGGGGATCCCGGTAGACGTCCGCGTCCAGGGTGGAAGGGCCGATCGGCGGGATGTTGGGGATGCCGGGTCCGAAGCGGGCCGGCAGGTCACCACGGGTAGGGCTGAATACCACAGTCGACCTCCAGGGTCGGATACGGGTTGGGTTGGGATGGGATCGGTCACCAGGGGTCGCCCTGGTGTTCGCGGGTGAGTTTCACCAGTTGCGCAACCACCTCGCCGGGCGCGGGATCGGCCTGCATCTCGCGCCGCAGCCGTTCTGCTCCGTCGTCGAACTGCTTTTCCTGGAGCAGGCGTTGCAGTCCTGCCCGGAGGGTCTCCGAGGTGAGCTCCGCGGGCGGGACGACCAGGCCCGCGCCCAACTCGGCAGTCCGCCGGGCGCGGTAGAAGTTGTCGAACACCGAGGGGAAGAGCAACTGCGGGACGCCCGCCGCAGCCGCCGTCGACCAGGTCCCCGCCCCCCCGTGGTGCGCGATCGCGGAGCAGGTCGGAAGCAACGCGTGCAGGGGGACAAAATCGACGGCCCGGAAGTTGTCGGGGAGGTGCGGGACCTCCTCGCGCTGGGCAGCGTCGAGCGTCGCGACAATTTCGGCGTCGAGGTCCGCGAGAGCGTCGAACAGCTTGGCCAGGGGTACCCCGAGGTACCCGGCGCCGTTGCGCCCAGTGATGCCCAGGGTCAGACAGATCCGCGGACGCTCCGGTGGCTCCCTCAGCCACGGCGGGATCGTCGCGGGCCCGTTGTAGGGGATGTAGCGCATCGGTACGGTGCGCTCGCCGAGCGGCAGCCGGATGCCCGCAGGCATCTGGTCGATGGTCCAGTGCCCTCGGACCATCCGCTCCTCGAAGGCCAGCCCGTAGGGTTCCAGCAGGCCACCGAGCCAATCCGCGAGCGGATCCGCCCGCTCGGCCCGCGGGCGGGCGGCGAGCTCCTTCAGGAACCAGTCGCGCTGCTCCAGAACCAGGTCGGCTCCCCAGAGCAGGCGGGCGTGCGCGGCTCCCACGACTTCTGCGGCGATGGCACCGGCTGGCGTGAAGGGCTCCCAGACCACCAGGTCCGGGCTCCAGGAGCGGGCGAATTCCACCAGCTCGCCGACCATCGAGCGGTTGTTTGCCGGTGCGAAGAATTTGCTGGTCATCTGCTCGTTGACGGCCTGGAGCACCGGCCAGTGGTGGATTCCCGGCCGTGCCGGGTCCAGGTCCAGCGCGATGTTCCAGCCGTCGTCCGAGCCGCCGTCGCCCGAGCCGGCGATGGATTCGAGCCAGGCGTGGTCGTCGCCGACCGGCACTGCGGTCAGCCCGGCTGAGGTGACGGTCGCGGTGAGCGTGGGCTGGCTGGCCACGCGCACCTCGTGCCCCGCCGAGCGCAGGGCCCATGCCAGCGGGACCTGCCCCAGGAAGTGGGCATCCAGGGCGAACGATGTGAAGAGGACGCGCACGGCGGTCCTCGCTCCTTTCCTCTCGGTCTGTGGCGCCCTCGCGGCGCCCGGTTGCGGTCGGCCCCGGGGTCAGCCCGTGCCGACCTCGCTGTCGATCAGGGCGAACATCTCGTCGTCACTGGCGGACTCGATCGCCTCGCGGCTGCTCCTCGGACCCTCCGCGAGCTGCCACTTGGCGAGCAGGGCCTGCAGCCGGGACGTCACCACGGTCCGTTCCGTGTCCGTCACCTCGACCTGGCCGAGGGCCTCGTCGATCCTGTCGATATCCGCTGTGAGCGCCTGCGCCGGGCCAGGGACACTGCCGAGGACCTCGGCGTGGATGAAGGAGACCAGTTCGGCCGTGTTCGGATGGTCGAAGACCATGGCCGTGGGCAGCCGCAGGCCAGTGACTGCGGAGAGCCGGTTGCGCAGTTCCACTGCCGTGAGGGAGTCGAAGCCGAGGTCCTTGAAGGGCCGGGCCGGGTCCAGGACGCTGTCCGGGCCATGACCCAGCACGGTGATGATCTCGGTATGGACGAGCTCGGCGAGCGTCTGGTCCCGGCGGGCTGCGGACAGCCCCTTCAGCCGCTCCGCCAGGCCGGTGGCCTCGGGGACGCCAGCGACCGCCGAGGACGCCGTGGGCCGGGCCGCGACCGCAGCCAGCTCCCGCAGGATCGGCCGTACCGACACGCCCCGGTCGGCGAGCGCCCGCGTGTCCAGCCGAACCGGAACCTGGGCCGGATCCTCGCGGAACAGCGCGGCATCGAAGAGCAACAGGCCCTGCTCGTCCGTCAGCGGCAGCATGCCGTCACGGCTCAGCCTGCTACGGTCGGTGGGGCTGAGGCGGCCGGCCATGCCGTCCTGCTGTTCCCACATGCCCCAGGCCAGCGAGGTGGCCGGGAGACCGGCACTGCGCCGCACGGTCGCGAAGGCGTCCAGGAATGCGTTGGCGGCGGCATAGTTGCCCTGGGCCGGTCCGCCGAGGACGCCCGCCACGGATGAGAACACCACGAAAGCCCTCAACGCGTGAGTCCGGGTGAGCTCGTCCAGATGCACGACGGCGTCCACCTTCGGGGCGAAGACCGTATCGATCCGTTTCCGGTCCAGCGACTCGATCAGACCGTCGTCCACCACGCCAGCGGTGTGCACCACTGTGTGGAGGGGGCGGCCCAGAGCACGGAGGGCGCCGGCCAACGCGGCCCGGTCCGCGACGTCGCAGGAGACGAAGGTCACCGAAGCACCGTCGGCGGCGAGCTCCTCAGCGAGCTGCGCCGATCCGGGTGCCGCGGCGCCCCGTCGGGAGAGCATCGTGAGGTGCGGCACCCCGTGTGCGGCCACCAGATGCCGGGCCAGCAACCGGGCCAGCCCCCCACTGCCGCCGGTGATCAGTACTGTGCCCTCGGGGCCGCAGACTTCCTGTTCCGACACACGGCGGCGCTCGGCGCGCAGCAGCCGCAGTGCGTGCAGTCTGGCATCGCGGACCAGCAGTTGTGGCTCACCTGTCGCCACCGCGGCGGGTAGCAGCCCGGTGTCCTCGTCACGTTCCAGGTCCACCAGCAGGAACCGGTCCGGGTGTTCCGCCTGGGCGGACCGGATCAGCCCCCAAACCGCCGCCTGGGCCGGATCGGTGGCGTCGGCCCCGGCCGCCCGATGGGTAACGACGGCCAGGCGGGCGTCGGCGAAGCGCTCCTCCGCGATCCAGCGCTGCACCAGGTCGAGCACGCGGTAGCTGTGGGTGCGGGCGCGCTCAGGCGCCGTGCCTGGTACCCCGGGGTGGAGGCGCACAGCTACCACCGCGGGAATCGCAGCGCCTGCGGGGATGTCGTCGAGGCCGTCGACCACGAGGAGCTCCGCAGGCCGGGAGGGCATGTCCAACGGTTTCCACTCGGGCCGGTACAGCATGGTCGACGCCGCACCGCGGCCCGCGGACAACTGTCCGGCGGCGAACGGGCGGGCCAGGACCGAGGCGACCGAGGCGACCGGCGCGCCCTGTGCGTCGCAGATGTCGACCGCCAGCGCACCCTCCCCGGTCCTGGTGAGCCGCACTCGAAGGACCGCGGCGCGGCTTGCGTGCACCTGGACACCAGACCAGACGAAGGGCAGCCGGGGGGTTTCAGGCTGCTCGCCCTCCGCGGCCGTGAAGACGGCGTGCAGCGCGGCGTCGAGCAGCGCCGGGTGAAGCACGAATCCGGTCGCCGCCACCTCCTCCGGCAGACCCACCTCGGCGAAGGTCTCCGCTCCCGCGCGCCAGGCCCGGCGCAGGCCGCGGAAGGCGGGTCCGTAGTCGATCCCTAGCCCAGCCAGCGCCGGGTAGACGCCGCTCACATCCAACTCGCGTGCAGTGGGAGGCCACTGATCCAGAGTCACCTGACTGCCCGCGGCCTCGGGGACCAGCGTCCCGGACGCGTGCAGGGTCCACTCCACCGAGTCCGGATCGTCGTCGTCACGCGCGTACACGCGCAGGGTGCGGGCCCCCGACCCGTCGGGGCCGCCGACGGCGAGGTGGAGACGCACCGCGCCCGTCGGCGGCAGCACCAGGGGCACGAGGACCGTGAGTTCCTCGACCGCCCGGCAGCCGACCTGGTCCGCGGCCCGGACCGCGAGCTCGACCAGAGCCGCGCCGGGCAGCACGGCCGAACCGTGGACCATGTGATCGCCCAGCCACGGAAAGGCCCGCAGCGACAGCCTGGCGGCGAAAAGGTAGCCGCCGCTGTCGGGCAGCGGAAAGCCGGCGCCCAGCAGGGCGTGGTCCGGGCGGTCCAGGCCGAGTCCAGTGGCGTCCACCAGTGCGGGAGCGACACTTTCCAACCAGAAACGGCGGCGCTGGAAGGCGTACGTCGGCAGGTCGACCTGTTCGCGGTCCGGACCGTGGACCGCGGTCCAGTCGACCGGGACGCCGTTCACGTAGGCGGTGGCGACCTCGTTCAGGAAGCGGTCCAGGCCGCCTTCGCCACGGCGGAGCGATCCCAGGACCGCGCCCTCGGTGGCGGCCCCGTCCAGGATGTCCTGCAGCGTCATCGCCAGCACCGGGTGGGCGCTGCACTCGACGAAGACCCGGTGGCCGTCGTCCAGCAGCGCCCCGACCGCGCCGGTGAAGTCGATCGGACGTCGTGCGTTCTCGTACCAGTACCCGGCATCCAGGACGGGCTGCTCCATCAGTCCACCGGTCAGGCTCGAGTAGTAGGCGACACCGGGCGGCTCCGGGTTCAGACCGTCGAGCAGGTCGAGCATCTCCTCGCGCACCTCCTCGATGTGCGCACTGTGGGAGGCGTAGGCGATGGGGATCCGTCGAGCCGCGACACCCTGCTCCGCGCAGACGGAGAGCAGTTCCTCCACCGCTGCCAGGTCCCCGGCGACCGCTGTGACGGCAGGGCCGTTGTAGGCGGCGACGACGAGGGCGTCGCCCCAGGGGGCGATCAGCGCCTCGGTCACCTCGGCGGACCGTGGCACGGACACCATTCCGCCGCGGCCCGCCAGGGTGCCGCCGATGAGCCGGCTGCGCAGGGCTACGATCCGGACCGCGTCCTCCAGACTGAGCACCCCTGCAACGTGCGCGGCTGCGATCTCGCCCTGCGAATGGCCGACCACCGCCGCCGGCTCGACCCCGAAGGACCGCCAGAGCGCGGCCAGGGAGACCATTACCGAGAACAGCGCCGGCTGGACCACCTCGCCACGTTCCAGAGCCTCCGCGTCGCCAAGGACGTCGAGGAGATCCCAGGTCACATACCGTGAGAAGGCGGCGGCGCAGCGGTGCATCGACTCGGCGAATACCGGGGAGGACCGGAGCAGTTCCTGTCCCATGCCGGCCCACTGGCTGCCCTGGCCGGGGAAGACGAACACCACACCGCCGTCGATGGCACGGCCGGTGACGGCTCCGGGGCCCGGGACGCCGTCCGCCAGGGCGGACAGGGCCGCGCACAGAACCGCCCGGTCGCGGCCGAGTGCCACCGCGCGTCGGTCGAGCGTGGCCCGGGTGGTGGCCAGGGACCAGCCGATGTCGGCGAGAGGGGTGTCCGAACCGGTCGCGAAGTCGAGCAGCCTGCCTGCCTGGGCGCACAGTGACGGGTCGTCGACTCCGGAGAACGGCCACAGGACCGGAGCCGAATCCGGCACGGACCCGGCCGGCTCGGCAAGCTGCTCGGCGGCCTGCGGGGGCTGCTCCAGCACGACGTGGGCGTTGGTACCGCTCACACCGAAGGCGGACACCCCGGCCCGGCGCGGTCGACCCGTCTCCGGCCAGGGCGTCTGCTCGGTCAGAAGTTCCACGGCACCCGCCGACCAGTCCACATGCGGGGTGGGGTGGTCCAGATGACGGGTCCGGGGCAGCGTGCCGTGACGCATCGCCTGGACCATGGCGATCACCCCGGCAGCGCCGGCGGCCGTCTGGGTGTGGCCGAGGTGCGACTTGAGCGAGCCCAGCAGCAGCGGCCGGGGCCGGTCCTGGCCGTAGGCGGCCAGGACCGCCTGCGCCTCGATGGGGTCGCCGAGCGGCGTCCCGGTGCCGTGTGCCTCGACGACGTCCACCTCCGCGGGGGACAGGGCGGCGTCGCTGAGTGCGGCCCGGATAACCCGCTGCTGGGAGGGGCCGTTGGGCGCGGTCAGACCATTGGAGGCTCCGTCCTGGTTCACGGCGGTGCCGCGGATCAGCGCAAGCACCGGATGGCCGAGCCGTTCCGCGTCCGAGAGCCGCTCCAGGGCCAGTACGCCGACGCCCTCGGACCAGTTGGTGCCGTCCGCGGCGGCGGAGAAGGACTTGCAGCGTCCGTCGGGCGCAAGCCCGCGCTGGCGGCTGAACTCGACGAAGAGTGCCGGGGTGCTCATCACGGCTGCAGCTCCCGCCAGCGCCAGGGTGGACTCGCCGCGCCGCAGTGACTGGACCGCCAGATGCAGGGCGACCAGGGACGAGGAGCAGGCGGTGTCCAGGGACACCGCTGGCCCTTCGAGACCCAGGGTGTAGGAGACCCGACCCGAGGCGACGCTCCCGGTGCTGCTGATCCCCAGGTACCACTCGTGCTCCCCCGACCCGCCGGGTGCCACCCGCTGGCTGAGCCCGTAGGTGCCGGTCATCAGGCCGGTGAAGACACCGGTCCGGCTGCCCCTGAGGGCGCCAGGGTCGATCCGGGCCCGCTCCAGGGCCTCCCAGGACACTTCCAGCAGCAGGCGGTGCTGCGGGTCCATCGCGATCGCCTCACGGGGCGAGATGCCGAAGAAACCGGCGTCGAAATCGGCCGCCCGGTCCAGGAATCCGCCCCTGCGTACATAGGTGCGGCCGTGCCGGTCGGGGTCGTCGTCGAACAGATGGTCCAGGTCCCAGCCCCGGTCCGTGGGGAAGGCGGAGACGACATCGGTCTCCTCGGATCCGGTCAGCGCCTGCCACAGGTCCTCCGGGGAAGCGATGCCGCCGGGGTAGCGGCAACTCATGCCGATGATCGCAATCGGCTCCGAGGCAGCGGCGAGCAACTCGCCATTGCGCTTGCGCAGCCGTTCGGCCTCCTTCAGAGACTCCCGCAGTGCCGCCACGAGTCGGCTGTCCGAGTTCGTCATGTGTCATCCTCTCCGACGGAGACCGTCAGGCGTCCTGCCCCAGCGCCAGGGCCACCAGGGCATCGGCGCTCATCGAGTCGATCTGGTCATCACTGCGCGGAGGCTCCGCCTCGACCTGTCCGGCGAGCGCGAGCAGCCCGGCGAGCAGCCCCGTGTCGCGGAGCCGCGCCAGCGGGATGTCCGCCAGCAGCGCACGGACCCCGGACTCGTCGGTCTCCGCGCCCGCAGCGACCGACGGCACGAGCTGCTCCAGCAGCATCGCCGCGAGGGCACGCGGGTTGGGGTAGTCGAACACCAGGCTCGCGGGCAGTCGCAGCCCGGTGAGTCTGGACAGGCGATTGCGCAACTCCACGGCCGCCAGCGAGTCAAACCCCAGTTCCTTGAAGTCCCTGCCCGCCTTGATGCCGTCGGCTCGGGCATGCCCGAGCACGGCAGCGGTCTCGGCCAGGACCGCCGAGTTCACCACTGGTCCGCGCTGGGCCTGCGGGAGCCGGCGGACCCTGTCCGGGAACCCGCGCTCCGCGTCGCCACGGTCGGCCGCCGGTCGTGACGCGGACCGGACCAGCCCGCGCAGCTGGGCGGGGAGCGTCCCTTCGTCGGCCAGGGACCGCAGCCGCCGGCGGTCGAAGCGCGCCGCGACCGTGAAGGGGTCTCCGCCGACGCCCTGGTCGAACAGCGCGAGGCCCTGCTCCGTGGAGAGCGGCAGCACCCCGGCTCCGGCCATTCGACGGCGGTCCCGCTCGGTGAGCTTCCCGGTCCACTCGCTCTCCTGGTCCCACAGGCCCCAGGCGAGCGAGGTCGCCGGGAGCCCGGCGGCACGACGCTGCTGCGCGAGCACGTCCAGGAAGGCGTTGGCCGCCGCGTAGTTGCCCTGACCGGGTGAGCAGAGCACGCCGGCCACCGAGGAGAAGAGCACGAAGGCCCGCAGTCCGCTGTCCCGGGTGAGCTCGTCCAGGTGCACTGCCGCGTCGACCTTGGGGCCGAACACGGCGTCAATGCTCTCGGCGTCCATGCTTTCGACAAGGGAGTCCGCCAGCACAGCAGCGGCATGGACGACCGAGGTGACGGGATGCTCGGCAAGCAGGGCGGCCAGCGCGGACCGGTCGGTCATGTCGGCGGCGACGACGGTCACCTGGGCCCCCGTCCGCTCCAGGTCCGCGACCAGAACGGCCGCGCCGGGGGCGTCCGGGCCCCTGCGGCTCACCAGTACCAGTCTGCGTACCCCGTGCGCCTCGACCAGTCGGCGAGCGACCAGGCCGCCGAGCGTGCCGGTGCCGCCGGTGACCAGGACACACTCGCCCCAGTCCGTGGCCGTCGCGGCGGTTCGGGTCGGGACCAGGCGCTGCGCGAGTATGTCTGCTCCACGGAGGGCGAGTTGGGGCTCGTCCAGGGCGACGGCGTCCGCCAGCTGCTGCCGCGACGGGTCTGCCGCGCCGATGTCCAGCAGCAGGAACCGGCCCGGGTGCTCCGCCTGGGCCGACCGTACGAGTCCTCGGGCCGCGGCGGCCGCCGTACTGCCGGGGTGACCGGAATCGTCCATGCCGGACCGGGTGAGGAACACCAGTTGGGCACCATCGAAGGCCGACGTGCCGAGCCAGGTCTGCACCGCCTCCAGCGCGTGCACGGTGGCGGCCCGAGCGGCTGCGGCGGGGTCGGTCGACTCCGGTGCGTGCAGCGAGAGGAAAACCGTGGCCGGTATCCGTGCGCCGGCCTCCGCGGCCGCCGCCAGTTCGCCCAGATCCGCGTACCCGCCGTGGTCCGGTCCGAGCGGTGCGACCGCACCGGACAGGTCGGCGCCCACTGCCGCCCAGTCCGTCCCCGCTTCGGCGGCGGTGCCGCCGACGGCCTGGACCGGAACCCACTCCGGGCGGTACAGGTGCTCCGGTACTCGGGTCGGCGACTGCGTCAACGGCCGGACGAAGAGTGCTCCGACGCTGAGCACGGTTTGTCCTGTGGCGTCCGCGGCCAGGACGGAGAAGGTGTCCTCGCCGGTGCGGGTGACCCGGACCCGCAGGGCTGACGCCTGCTCGGCATGGAGCGTGACAGCGGTCCAGGAGAACGGCAGCCTGGGCCCGGCCGTATCCGCAGCCAGTGCCTCCGAGTGCACGGCGGCGTCGAACAGAGCCGGGTGCAGCGCGAATCCGCTCAGATCCGGCGCGACCGGGGGTTCGATCTCGCTGTACAGCTCCTCACCCCGACGCCAGGCCGCGCGCACTCCCTGGAAGGTCGGCCCGTAGGCCACCCCCTGGGCCGCCAGCCGGTCGTACAGGTCGCTGACGTCGACCGGCTCGCTGCCGGCGGGAGGCCACACCGACAGGTCGGCGCCCCCGTGCACCGACTCCGTCCGGGCTGGACCGTTCGGAGCCAGGGCGCCGCCGGCGCGAAGGGTCCACTCGTCCGTCTCGTCGAGGCGTGCGTGCACACTCAGCCTCCGGCGTCCGTCCTGGTCAGGGGCGTCCAGGGAGTATTGGAGCTGCACCGAGCCGTCCTCGGGGACGACGACGGGGGCAAAGATGGTGAGGTCCTCGACCACGGCGCACCCGACCTCGTCACCCGCCCTGGACGCGCACTCCACCAGTGCCGTCCCAGGCAGCAGCGCCACGCCGTCGACCCGGTGGTCGGCCAGCCACGGGTGACTGCGCAGGGACAGCCTGGCGGTGAACACGTACCCGTTCGTCGCGGGCAGTTGGACCGCCGCACCAAGCAGTGCGTGGCCGGTGGCATCGAGCCCGGCCGCGTGGACGTCCTGAGCTGCCGACGCCACGGGCTCCCACCAGTAGCGCTCGCGCTGGAAGGGGTAGGTGGGCAGGTCGGTCCAGGGGATGCCGGCGCCTGCCACGAGCTCCTTCCAGTCGACGGCCGCACCTGCCGCGTGCAGCCCGGACAGCGCGGTGAGCAGGGCCACTTCCTCACCCCGGTCCTTGCGCAGCGTCGGGAGGGCGAGGAGGTCCGGGTTCGACTCCGCCACCAGGCCGGCGAGCGTCGCATCCGGCCCCAGCTCCAGCAGAGCGGTCACCCCGGCCTCGGCCAGGGTGGCGACGCAGTCGGCAAAACGGACCGTCTCGCGCAGGTGCCGCACCCAGTAGTCCGGCGCGCAGATCTCCTCCGGGTCCGCGAGTGCGCCGGTGAGTCCAGAGACCAGCGGGATCCCGGGCCTGTTGAAGGACAGCCCGGAGACCACGGAACGGTAGTCGTCGCTGATGGCGTCCATGAGCGGCGAGTGGCCGGCCGCAGCGACATCGAGTCGCCGGGACTTGCGCCCGCGCAGACCCTCGACCAGGGCAAGGACTTCGTCCTCCACCCCGGCCACCACCAGGTTGGCCGGCGCGTTGACCGCGGCGATCGAGGTGCCCGGCGTCAGCAGCGGCAGCACCTCGCCCTCGTCGGCCCGCAGCGCGACCATGGCCCCGCCGACCGGCATGCCGTCGATCAGGCGCGCGCGGGCGGCGACCATGGTGCAGGCGTCGTCCAGGGACAGCACCCCGGCAACATGCGCCGCGGCGATCTCACCCAGCGAGTGGCCGCCCACGAACTCCGGGACCACCCCCAGCGACTCGACCAACCGGAACAACGCCACCTCCACCGCGAAGACGGCCGGTTGGGTCCATCTGATCCGGCTGAGCAACTGCGCGTCGTCGCCCCAGACGACTTCGCGCAGGCCCGGGAAACGGTCCAGCACCGCGTCGAAGGCCCGTGCGAAGACCGGGAACCGCGCATGGAGCTCACGCCCCATCCCCAACCGCTGCGCACCGTGGCCGGAGAACAGCATCCCCAGGCGGCCCGCACCCGCCACTCCCCGCGCCGCCTCCACCACACCCTCCGCCGACGCCAGCAGCACCGCCCGGTGCTCGAACAACGACCGGCCCAACAACGACCGCCCCACATCCGCCGCCGACGCACCCCCCGACTCCGCGAACGAACGCACCCGCCCGACCTGCTCCGCCAGCGCCCGCTCCGACCGCGCCGACACCAGCCACGGCACCACCGACCCCGACCCCACCGGCTCCGACTCCACCGGCTCCGGCCCCTGCTCGACAATCACATGCGCATTGGTCCCGCTCAGCCCGAAAGACGACACCGCCGCCCGCCGGGGCCGCCCCGACGCGGGCCACTCCGTGTTCCGGGTCACCAGCTCCACCGCACCCGACGACCAGTCAACATGCGGCGAGGGCGCATCGATGTGCAGCGTCCTGGGCACCGTGCCGTACTGCATCGCCAGCACCACCTTGATCAGCCCCGCGACTCCGGCGGCGGCCTGGGTGTGGCCGATGTTCGACTTCAGTGATCCGAGCAGCAGCGGACGGTCCCGGTCCTGCCCATAGGTCGCCAGCAACGCCTGCGCCTCGATCGGATCGCCCAACGACGTCCCCGTCCCGTGCGCCTCCACCACATCCACATCCGCCGCCGACAGACCCGCACCCGCCAACGCGTCACGGATCACCCGCTGCTGCGACGGACCGTTCGGCGCCGTCAACCCGTTCGACGCACCGTCCTGGTTCACCGCCGAACCCCGCACCACCGCCAGCACCCGATGCCCCAGCCGCACCGCATCCGACAACCGCTCCAAGGCGAGGATGCCGACTCCCTCCGCCCAGCCCACTCCGTCGGCGCTCTCGGCGAAGGCCCGGCAGCGGCCATCCGGTGAGAGCACCCGCTGCCGCGAGAACTCGACGAAGTCCTGGGGCGACGCCACCACGGTCACGCCGCCGGCCAGAGCGAGGTCGCACTCGCCCTGCCGCAGCGACTGCGCCGCCAGATGCAGCGCGACCAGCGACGACGAACACGCCGTGTCCACCGTCACCGCCGGACCCTCGAAGCCGAAGGTGAAGGACACCCGGCCGGAGGCGACGCTGCTCGCGTTGCCTGTGCCCAGGTAGCCTTCCAGTTCCTCGGGGACGCGACCCGGACGGGAGGCGTAGCCCTGGTGCATCACCCCGGTGAAGACCCCGGTCCTGCTGCCGCGCAGCGACAGCGGATCGATCCCGGCCCGCTCCAGCACCTCCCAGGACACCTCCAGCAGCAACCGCTGCTGCGGATCCGCGGCCATCGCCTCACGCGGACCCATCCGGAAGAACGCCGGGTCGAAGCCGGCCACATCGCGCAGGAACCCACCGTGCCGCGTGTAACTCGTCCCCGGCACATCCGGATCCTCGTCGAACAGCGCAGCCAGATCCCACCCCCGGTCCTCCGGAAACCCCGAAATCCCGTCACGCCCCTCCACCACCAACCGCCACAGATCCTCCGGCGACTCCACCCCACCCGGATACCGACAACCCATCCCCACAATCACCACCGGATCACCCGACCCCACAACCCCACCCGGAACAGAGCTGGCCCGTGGCAGGGGAGCGTGCCGGCCGAGGAGTTCCGCACGCAGATGCTCCGCCAGCGCGGCGAGGCTCGGGTGGTCGAAAGCCACTGTCGCCGGCAGGCGGAGGCCGGTCGCCGTCGCCAGCCGCTGCCGGAGTTCGACGGCGGTGAGCGAGTCGAAGCCCAGTTCCTTGAAGGAGAGCCCGGTCTCCCCCGGGCCGAGCGCGGGCCGTCCCAGCACCAGCGCCACCTCCGCGGCGACCAGTTCGCTCACGGTGCGCGACTGTTCCTGCTCCGGCAGCGCCACCAGACGCCGCCCCAGTGAACCCGCCGGGGCTCCGGGGGCCCGGCGCCGGCGGCCCCCGGCCAGACGGGACAGCAGTACCGGTACTCCGGCGCGGTCCGCGCGCAGCACGGCGGTGTCCAGCCCGGCCGCGACCAGCGCACCGCGTCCGGACGCCAGGGCCTCGTCGAACAGCGCGGTTCCGGCTCCCTGGTCGAGCGCGACCATGCCCGAGCGGCGCAACCGCTCGCGATCGGCATCGCCGAGCGAGGCTGCAAGCCCGGCCGGACCGTCCCACAGACCCCAGGCGATCGAGGTGGCAGGCAGGCCCAGGGCATGCCGGTGCTCGGCCAGCCCGTCCAGGAAGGCGTTGGCCGCGGCATAGTTGGCCTGTCCAGCGCCACCGAGGACGCCTGCCACGGAGGAGAACAGCACGAACGCGGCCAGCTCGGCGTCGCGGGTGAGCTCGTGCAGGTGGAGCGCGGCCTCGGCCTTGGGGCGCAGCACGGCTGCCATCCGCTCCGGCGTCATCGTCTGCAGGACCCCGTCGTCGAGGACGCCGACGCAGTGCAGCACAGCCGTCAGCGGGTGCTCCGGGGGGATCGCCGCCAACAGCGCCGCCAGTGCCTCCCGTTCCGCGGCGTCGCAGGCCGCCAGCGTGACGCGGGCCCCGAGCTGCTCCAGCTCGGCAACCAACTCGGTGGCGCCGTCGGCAGCGGTACCACTGCGGCTGAGCAGCAGCAGGTGCCGCACGCCGTGGACGGTGACCAGGTGCCGGGAGAAGATCCGGCCGAGAGCCCCCGTGGCACCGGTGACCAGTACGGTGCCCTCGGGCGCGAACTCGGGCAGCCCGGCGGTCAAGGGCTCTGCGGCGGCCAGTCGGGGGGTTCGCAGGGACTCGCCGCGAATCGCCAGCTGGGACTCGCCCGTCGCCACGGCGGTGACGAGCCGCTCCGGTCCGACGCCGGGCTCGGCGTCGATCAGCACGAAGCGGTCGGGGTGTTCGGTCTGCGCCGTGCGCACCAGACCCCAGACCGCGGCCTGAGCCGGGTTCCGCACGGCCTCGCCCGGGGCAGTGGCCACCGCCTGTTCGGTGACGAGCACCAGTCGCGACGCAGCGAAGCGCTCATCCTCCAGCCAGAGCTGCAGCAGTTCCAGAACCGGGGCGACCTGCGCACCCGGGCCCCCAGCGCTGTCGTCGCCGATGGCCGGGCAGGACACCAGCACGGTCTCCGGCGCTCTGTCGGCGCCGAGGTCGGCGAGCCGGGTTCGCAGCGCCCCCGCCGTCCCGAGTTCGGGCAGCACGGCCCA
This sequence comes from Streptacidiphilus sp. EB103A, assembly GCF_041261405.1. NCBI lineage: Bacteria > Bacillati > Actinomycetota > Actinomycetes > Kitasatosporales > Streptomycetaceae > Streptacidiphilus > Streptacidiphilus sp. EB103A. Next base: position 33,824 of record NZ_JBGCAQ010000018.1, read on the forward strand.
GTCACCTGCCGCCGGGAATGCGGTAACGGGAGTCACCGGCTCCCAGTCGAGCGCGAACAGGCCAGGGCCGGCCGGTCGTCCCGCGTCCCCGAACTGCTCGGCCGCTGCGGCACGGAGCACCAGCGACTGCACCGCACCGACCTGGGCTCCCGCCGGATCGGTCAGCCGGAGTGCGACCCTGTCCGCCGACGGCCGGGTCAGGTGCACCCGGACCTGCGTGGCGCCGGGTGCGTGCAGGGTCACGCCGCTCCAGGAGAAGGGCAGCGGCAGCGCGCCCTCCGGGTCCTCCTCCGTATCGGACGCATGCACGGTGTGCAGAGCGGCGTCGAGCAGCGCCGGATGGATGCCGTAGCCGGCCGGGTCGGCCTCCGCGGGCAGGGCCGCCTCAGCGAACACCTCCGCCCCTCGCACCCAGGCGGCCCGCAGTCCCTGGAACGCCGGCCCGTAGTCGTAGCCCCGGGCACTCAGCCGCTCGTACAGGTCCTCCGTATCGACCGGTACGGCATCCCCGGGCGGCCAATCGGAGAGGTCGGATGGCGGTGCCGCCTCCTCTGCCGTGAGCACTCCTGTCGCGTGCAGCGTCCAGTCACTGCCCTCCGACTCGTCCTGTGCGTACACCGAGAACGGGCGCCCGCCGTCCACGCCCGCGGCCTCCAGGGCGAGTTGCAGCCGGACCGCGCCGTCCGTCGGAAGGACCAGCGGAGTACGGACCGTCAGCTCCGCGATCAGCGGGCAGCGGGACTCGTCACCCGCGCGCAGTGCCAGTTCCACGAAGGCGGAGCCGGGCACCACGATCCGCCCGTGCATCCGGTGGTCGGCCAGCCAGGGGTGGGCGCCCACCGAGAGCCGGGAGGTGAACAGGCGTCCTCCGGCACCGGCCAGGTCCACTGCTGCGACCAGCAGCGGGTGGCCGGTGGCCAGCAGACCGGCCGAGCGCATGTCGCCCCGGGCGGGTGCCGGGGCGTCGAGCCAGTACCGCTCCCGCTGGAAGGGGTAGGTCGGCAGGTCGGCGGACAGGGACCCGGGTCCGTCGAGCAGCCCGCGCCAGTCGACCGCCACTCCGCCGGTGTGCAACCGGGCCAGGGCGGTCAGCAGCGCTGCCTCCTCGGCCCGGTCGGCGCGCAGCGCCGGGACCGCGGCCGGTCCGGACCCGATCCGGCCCGCGAGGGCAGCGAGAACGCCGTCCGGTCCGAGCTCCAGCAGCACTGTCACCCCGGCTTCGGCCAGGGCGGTGACGCCGTCGGCGAAACGGACCGTCTCGCGCAGATGCCGCACCCAGTACTCGGGCGAGCGGATCTCCTCGGCGGCTATCGCGCCGGTCAGGTTGGACACGATCGGAATCTGCGGCTCCGCGAAGGCGAGCCCGTCGATCTGGGCGCGGAACTCGTCGAGCACCGGGTCCATGAGGGGCGAGTGGAAGGCGTGCGACACCTTCAGCCGTGACGACTTGCGTTCGGGCAGCCGCGCGGCGACCGCGAGCACCTCTCCCTCCGCCCCGGCGACCACGACCGACTCGGGCGCGTTGACCGCGGCGATCGAGGTGCCCGGCGTCAGCAGCGGCAGCACCTCGCCCTCGTCGGCCTGGAGCGACAGCATCGCTCCGCCTGCGGGCAGTGCCTGCATCAACCGGGACCGGGCGGCGACCATGGTGCAGGCGTCGTCCAGGGACAGCACCCCGGCAACATGCGCCGCGGCGATCTCACCCAGCGAGTGGCCGCCCACGAACTCCGGGACCACCCCCAGCGACTCGACCAACCGGAACAACGCCACCTCCACCGCGAACAGCGCGGGCTGAGCCCAGCCCGTCTGTTCCAGGAGTCCGGCGTCGTCGCCCCAGACGACTTCGCGCAGGCCCGGGAAACGGTCCAGCACCGCGTCGAAGGCCCGCGCGAAGACCGGGAACCGCGCATGGAGCTCACGCCCCATCCCCAACCGCTGCGCACCCTGTCCGGAGAACAGCATCCCCAGGCGGCCCGCACCCGCCACTCCCCGCGCCGCCTCCACCACACCCTCCGCCGACGCCAGCAGCACCGCCCGGTGCTCGAACAACGACCGGCCCAACAACGACCGCCCCACATCCGCCGCCGACGCACCCCCCGACTCCGCGAACGAACGCACCCGCCCGACCTGCTCCGCCAGCGCCCGCTCCGACCGCGCCGACACCAGCCACGGCACCACCGACCCCGACCCCACCGGCTCCGACTCCACCGGCTCCGGCCCCTGCTCGACAATCACATGCGCATTGGTCCCGCTCAGCCCGAAGGACGACACCGCCGCCCGCCGGGGCCGCCCCGACGTGGGCCACTCCGTGTTCCGGGTCACCAGCTCCACCGCACCCGACGACCAGTCAACATGCGGCGAGGGCTGCTCGGCGTACAGGGTCCTGGGCACAACTCCGGCACGGATGGCGAGCACCGACTTGATGACGCCGCCGATCCCGGCGGCGGCCTGGGTGTGGCCGATGTTCGACTTCAGTGATCCGAGCAGCAGCGGACGGTCCCGGTCCTGCCCATAGGTCGCCAGCAACGCCTGCGCCTCGATCGGATCGCCCAACGACGTCCCCGTCCCGTGCGCCTCCACCACATCCACATCCGCCGCCGACAGACCCGCACCCGCCAACGCGTCACGGATCACCCGCTGCTGCGACGGACCGTTCGGCGCCGTCAACCCGTTCGACGCACCGTCCTGGTTCACCGCCGAACCCCGCACCACCGCCAGCACCCGATGCCCCAGCCGCACCGCATCCGACAACCGCTCCAGCAGCACCAGTCCGACGCCCTCCGACCATCCGGTGCCGTCCGCTCCCGCCCCGAAGGCCCGGCAGCGGCCGTCCGGCGACAGCGCCCGCTGCCGCGAGAAGTCGACGAACACCTGCGGCGACGCCATCACCGCTGCGCCGCCGGCCAGGGCGAGGTCGCACTCGCCCTGCCGCAGCGACTGCGCCGCCAGATGCAGCGCGACCAGCGACGACGAACACGCCGTGTCCACCGTCACCGCCGGACCTTCCAGTCCCAGCGTGTAGGCCACCCGCCCGGAGGCAACGCTGCCCGCGGCAGCAGTGCCCAGATAGCCCTCCAGCCTGCGCGGTACCCCGGGGAAGCGCTCCGCGTAGTCGTGGTGCATCAGGCCGGTGAAGACCCCGGTCCTGCTGCCGCGCAGCGACAGCGGATCGATCCCGGCCCGCTCCAGCACCTCCCAGGACACCTCCAGCAGCAACCGCTGCTGCGGATCCATCACCGATGCCTCACCGGGACCGATCCCGAAGAACGCCGGGTCGAAGCCGGCCACATCGCGCAGGAACCCACCGTGCCGCGTGTAACTCGTCCCCGGCACATCCGGATCCTCGTCGAACAGCGCAGCCAGATCCCACCCCCGGTCCTCCGGAAACCCCGAAATCCCGTCACGCCCCTCCACCACCAACCGCCACAGATCCTCCGGCGACTCCACCCCACCCGGATACCGACAACCCATCCCCACAATCACCACCGGATCACCCGACCCCACAACCCCACCCGGAGTGTCGGCAAAGGTCGTGAGCGGGGCCCCGGTCAGTTCGCCGAGCAGGTGGCGGGCCAGCGAGGCCGCGGTCGGGTGGTCGAAGGCCACCGTGGCCGGCAGCGGCAGACCGGTGGCGACCGCGAGCCGGTTGCGCAACCGCACCGCCGTGGCCGAGGTCAGCCCGAGGTCCTTGAAGGCCCGGTCTGCGGGGGCCGACTCTTCCTCGGACGCCCAGTCGGACTCGCTCAGTATCGCGCCCAACTCGGCGCGGACCAGGGCGAGCAGGTGTGTGGAGCGGGCCGCCGCCGGAAGCTCCGCCAGCGACCGGACCAGCTCGGCCCGCACCGAATCGTCCACGGCCGTCCACTCTCCGGCCCCGTCGGGGGAGCGCCGGGGCAGGACAGCGCCGACCGCACTCCGAGCCGGCGGCCGGACCAGGAGAACGGGTTCGTCCCCCGCGAGGGCGGCATCGAACAACGTCAGGCCCTCCGACACCGTGATCGACTCGTCATCGCCCTGCGCCCAGTCAGGAGTGGCCAGCAGCACCCCGGTACGGCCCGCCGCGCGGTGGTCGCGCACCAGGCCGGCTGCATACGCGGCCGCCGCAGCTTCGGCCGGGCCCGCCGTACCGAGTGCGGCGGCCAGTGGCGTGAGCACCACCAGGACCGGGAGTCCGGCTCCTCCGGCCAGTCGGCGCAGCGCGTCCAACCGGTCCGACGCGGGCACCCGCCCGGTGTCGGGGCCGACGGATACCACGGGCTCTGCGTGAACCACCGCGCCGATCGGGCCGTCCGCCGCCGCCCGTACCGCGGCCGCCGTCTGCGGATCGGTTGGCGCGCCGGACACCGGCCGAACGTCGGCACTGAGACCGGTCAGTTCCGCGATCAGCTCCGCGCAGTCCCCAGCACCGGAGTCGGCGAGCACCAGGCGGCGTATCCCGTATCCGGTGACCAGCTGCCGCGCGACTGCCGCGCCTACCGCGCCGGATGCTCCGGTGAGGACGACGGCCCGATCCGGGTCGAAGACCGGAGCCCGCCCGGTCGGCACCCGGGCCTCGGCCGACCGAGGCACGAGCCTTCCTGCGGCCGCGACCACGGCCTGCGGCTCTCCGGACTCCACCACCAGGCGCAGGTCTGCGCGGGCGACGGTCTCGCTGTCGGTGTCGACCAGCACCAGCCGATCCGGGTACTCCGCCTGGAGCGAGCGCAGTCGCGCCCAGGGCTGATCCCGGTCCGTCCAACCGGCCGCCCCGCCACCGAACACGGCGTCCCTTGCCCTCCGGGTGACCACGACCAGGACCTCGCCGTCGGAGGCAGCGGCCGTGATCCGGGCCCGCGCCAGGGCGGGGAGTTCCGACGGATCGGTGACGACCGGCACGTCCGCCGCGTCCGCCGCCGCGCCCAGCACTGTCCACTCCGGCCGACGTACAGTCGAGGCAGAGACCGGCAGCGGGACCCAGTCGATCCGGTTCAGCGACTCCGACCGGCCGGTCGCGGTGGCGACGAGCCGCCGCGGCAGGCCGGACAGGGCATCTCGGACGATCTTGCCGGAGGGCGTCCTCGGCACCTGCGCCACGGTGTGCAGTTCGGCAGGCACCTTGTAGGCAGCGAGGCGCTCACGGCACTCGGCGAACAGCCGCTGTGCGTCCACACCCTCCGGCGCGGCGACCACCAGGGCGACCGGCACCTGGCCCAGCACCTCGTGGGGCTCAGCCGCAACCGCGGCGTCGCGCACACCGGGCACCCGCAGCAGCACCTCTTCCACCTCGCCGGGGTGGATGTTCTCACCGCCGCGGATGATCAGCTCCTTGCTCCGGCCGGTGATGGTGAGGTGCCCAGACGCTGCGGCCCGGGCCAGATCTCCGGTCCGGTGCCAACCGCCGGCCGGTGGAACGGCGGCCCCGGTGGCCGGGTCGAAATAGCCCAGCATGACGTTCGGCCCCTTGGCCCACACCTCCCCCTCCGCACCGACCGGGACGTCCGTGCCGGTGTCGGGGTCGACCAGGCGGACGTCGAGTCCGGGCAGCGGCAGCCCGCAGGAGCCGGGCACTCGTTCGCCGGCTGGCCAGTTGGTGGTGATCGGACCGCAGGTCTCGGTGGTTCCGTAGCTGTCGATCAGGGCCACGCCGAGGGCGTCCTGCACGGACGTGCGAAGTCGTTCACTGGCCACCGAGCCGGCGGTCAGGCACATCCGCAGCGCGGTCGGCACCGGCCCCTGGTTCTCGGCCGCCGACACCAGTTGGTGGTACATGGCGGGCACGGCCGCGAGGAAGGTGAAGGGGCGGTTCCGCAGCAGTGCCAGCGCCTCGCCGGCGTCGAAACCGCTCATGATGTGGGCCGTCGCGCCCACTGCGGTGACACCGAGTACACCCAGGTGATGACCGAGGCAATGGGTCAGCGGCAGCGGCCACAGCACCAGGTCCTCCTCGGCGAGTCCGAGGATCGGGGCGTAGCAGGCACCGATCGTCCACAGCGAGTTGCGGGTGGTGGACAGCACACCTTTGGGCCGGCCGGTGGTGCCGGAGGTGTAGAGCATGAAGGCCGGATCGTCGAGGCCGAGGTCGTCCCGGGGCGGCAGAGCGGGCTCGGCAGCTGCCAGTTCCTCATAGTCGACGGTGCCCTGAGGCAGCTGCCCGCGGGCGTCACCGGTGACCACCACGGTCAGTCCTGGGTGTGCCGACAGCAGTTCGCGGACCTGGGCGAGTCGTGTCCGGTCGGTGATCAGGAGCCGGATACCGGCGTCGTCGAGCAGGTAGTCCAGTTCGGCGCCACTGGTCCGCGGGCTGACCGGGACGCAGACGGCGCCGGACCGGACGACGGCATGGTAGCTCTCCGCCACCTCGACGCTGTTCTCCAGGTAGACCCCCGCACGGTCGCCGGGTCCCAGCCCGAGGGAACGGAAGTGGCCGCCCAGCCGCCGGGTTCGCCGTTCGAGGTCGGCGTAACTGACGCTCCGGCGGGTGTCCGAGAAGGCGACCTTGTCTCCGCGACGCTCGGCATGTTCCCGGAGCAGTTCGGCCAGGGGCCGGACCAGATCACCGCGCAGCACGTCACCACTTCCCTCAGTACGGTTCCTACGGTCGTCCGCGACCTGGTGCGGGTTCTCAGAAGACACGGTCGATCAGCTCCGCAGCCTGTTCGGGATTGAGTCGGGGATCGCACAGCGAGGTGTAGCGCTCACGCTGGTCCGCTTCCGTGACGACGGCGCCTCCCAGGCACTCGGTGACGTCCTCGGCCGCGGTCTCCAGGTGCAGCCCGCCGAAGTGCTCTCCGAGCCCCTCCAGCAGCGTGCGGCAGTCCGCCGCCTCGGCGACCATGTCGTCGAGGCGGCGGACCTTGCCGCCGGAGGACAGGCGCAGAGTGTTGCCGTGCATGGGATCACTGAGCCAGACCATGCTCCGCCCGGTGTCCTGGACGGCCCGCGCGATCGGGGGCAGCAGGGCCCCGATCCGCTCCCGGCCCATCCGGACGATCAGGGTCAGCCGTCCGGGTTCCCGCCGGGGGTCGAGCGCGGCGCACAGGCGCAGCACCCCGTCAGGCGTGCTGTTGGGTCCGACCTTGCAGGCCACCGGGTTGCTCACCTGCGCCAGCAAGGCCACCTGGGCACCGTCCACGGCACCGGTCCGCTCGCCGATCCACGGAAGGTGGGTGCTGCCCAGATAGCGTCCGCCGGTCGCCGGATCCAGGCGCAGCATCGGTCCCAGGTAGTCGACCAGCAGTGCGTCGTGGCTGGACCACGGTCCCAGAGGTCTTCCGGCGCGTTCCTCCCGCAGCGCTGCGAGCACCTCCGCGCTGAAGTGGTGGGCCCAGAGCAGCCGACGCGGGTCATGCGCACGTGCCTCGGGGCTGGCCCCTTCCGCATTGACCATATGGCCGCGGAAAGCCGGGATCTCGATGCCGTCCACCGTCTCGAGGGGGTGGCTGCGTGGCTTCGCGTACTGACCCCCGAGTCGGCCGATCCGCACCACCGGCTGACCCGCGCGGACTGCGAGGCGCTCCGCCAGTCGCTCCAGTGCGCCGATCTTCCTGTGGGTGTGCTCCGGGGTGCTCTCGTAGAAGCTCTCCGCGCAGTCGCCCGCCTGGAGAACTCGGGCCGAGCCCAGCGCGACCGCTGCGAGCTGGGCCCGCAGCTCCTGGAGTTCGCTGGGCAGCACCAGCGGCGGCGCACCGCGGAGGCTGTCCCTGACCCGGGGAAAGGCCGGGTGCCGGCTCCACTGCGGCTGCTGGACAGCGGGCAGCCCCTCCCACTCCGAAGGGGAGAGCGCCCCGGCCTCCTCGGCGTCGCCCGACCGGGCGCGCAGGACGCGATCCCCGGTGGCGATGCCCTCGATCTCGACCAGCAGGTCGGAGCGGCAGATGTCGGCGTGGAGGAAGACGATGTCGGCCGAAGGCGCGAATGCCTCCTGGCAGACCTGCTGGACTCCGGCGATGTCGGCCTGCCGCCGCACGTAGACCTTGATACCCCGCATGTCGTGCAGAGCGCTGCCGCGCTCGACGCCGTGCACGGACAGGTTCGCACCGCCGAGGACGTAGGCGATGTTGTCCAGGGCCAGGCGACACTGGGCCCGGACATCCCCCGGGTGCATGGTGCGGTGGCCCAGGATGCCGGCTGTACCCGAGACGTAGACCTGGGCCGAGCCCTGGCGCTCGAGGAAGGTGGCCCGGGCGAAGTTTGGTGCCTTCGGGCCGTATCGGCTCGGATAGTGGTAAGGCGGCACCTGCCGAGGGTTGTCGATGTTCACCTGTACCGAGTCATTGCAGGCCAGGAAGTAGAGGATGATGCCGCCCCCGTGTGAGCCGACGACCGTCGCCGCGGGCATGTCTCCGGCACGCCCGCGGTTCTCCAAGGCCCGGGCCCGCCCGGCGCAGAACTCCCGGTACACCTCGAGCCCTGCGGCGTTGTCCTCGTTCAACCGGCTGATGTAGTGCCAGATGCGGAAGATCTGCGGGTAGCCAAGCGTCTCCGCCAGCTGCAACGCCTCGCTGTACACCGCCTCGGTCGCCTCGGCGTAGTCCGGCAGCTCCGGGATGCGGGCTGCGCAGAACAGCAGTCCGCCGTCGTGGGCGAAGGACAACGCCCCCGAACGGCCCGCGCTGACCGGTCGGTCCGAGGTCCACACTTCGGCGAAGCCCTCGTCCTCCGTCTCCGTCATATGCACCCCGAGCGAGGGGTAGCCGGCGTCCGTACCGGGGTCGCTCGACTCCGAGCTGAAGCGGACGACACCCAGGATGTGGCGCCCTGGAACCGTCCGATCAGCGGTCTTCAGGTTCCGGAACAGCGGCGTCGGCGCACCTGTGCGCGTCATCGGATCCCCCCGGTAGCTCGGGCCGGGTCGGTACGACCCGGCCGATCGTTGGTCGGCGCTCTGCCGTTCACGCGTCCTCCCGCCCCAGCGCCAACCGCACCAGGTCCGCGGCGGCCATGCTCCGGATGGCCGCCGCCCCGGAAACCGGCTCAGGCCCGGCGGAGGCATACGATTCCCGGGCGAGTTGCAGGAGGGTGTCCACCAGTCCGGCAGCCTGCAGCCGCTCCATCGGGATCGAGGCGACAGCTGCCCGCAATCCCCCCTCATCGATGGCTGCTGCCTCCGGCGCGGCCGGGGTCGGCAGGAGCCGGTCCGCCAGGTGGTCGGCCAGCACCTGGGGTGTCGGGTAGTCGAAGATCAGCGTCGAAGGAAGCCGGAGCCCGGTGACCGCGTCCAGCCGGTTGCGGAGTTCGACCCCGGTGAGTGAGTCCAGGCCCAGGTCCAGGAACCCGCGGTCGGGTGCCACCGCCGCTGGGGTTCGATGGCCGAGCACGTCCGCCACGTGGGTGCGTACGACCATCAGGACCTCCCTGCCGCGATCCGCCACGGCGAGTTCTCCGAGTCGGGCGCGCAGCGCGGCGGACTGGTCAGCCCGGGCGGTGGACCGGAGCCGAGGCAGCCGAACCAGGTTCCGCAGCAGCGGTGGCACCTCCTCGGCGCTCCGGAACACCTGGCGCATCGCCCTGACGTCCAGGCGCGCCGGAACCGCCACAGGCAGACCGCTTCCCGCGGCCAGGTCGAAGAGCGCCAGTCCCTCCTCGGTACTCAGGGGTGACAGCCCGATGCGGGCGGCTCGGGATCGGTCCGGTCCCGACATACGGCCGGCCATGCCCTCCTCCAGGTCCCAGGCCCCCCAGGCCAGGGACTGTGCGGGCAGTCCGAGCGAACGGCGGTGCACGGCCAGTGCGTCCAGGAACGCGTTCGCAGCCGCATAGCTGGCCTGCCCGGCTGCGCCGAGGGTGCCTGCGAGGGAGGAGAAGAGCGTGAACACCCGCAGTTCCAGCCCCGCCGTCAGTTCGTGCAGGTTCCAGGCGGCGTCGACCTTGGGACGGAACACACGTTCCAGCAGTTCCGGGGTCACCGTGCTGACCAGGCCGTCAGCCAGCACACCTGCCGCATGCACCACGCCGGTGAGCGGATGCTCCGGCGGGACGGCGGCCAGTACCGCCGCCAGTTCCTCCCGCACGGACACGTCGCAGGCCGCCAGGGACACCTCGGCGCCCAGCGCGGTCAGCTCGGTCTTGAGTTCGGCGGCCCCTTCCGCATCCGGCCCGCGACGGCTCAGGAGCAGCAGCCGACGCGCCCCGGCAGCGGTCACCAGGTGCCGGGCGACGGCGACGCCCAGTGCCCCGGTTCCGCCGGTGACCAGGACCGTCCCCTCGGGGTCGATCGCCGGCGCCGCGTTCCGGGCCGGGACCGGCCGAGTCAACCGCGGCACCAGCAACTCGCCGCCGTGCACCGCGGCCTGCGGCTCGTCCCCGAGCAGCACCGCCGCCAACAGCGGCTGGGCTGCCTCGGTGCTGTCGAGATCGACCAGGACGACACGGTCGGGCTGCTCGGTCTGGACCGCGCGCAGGAGGCCCCAGATCGCGGCGGAGGCAAGGTCCCTGTCCTCCGCGGTGGTCGCCCCCCGGGTGACCACCGCAAGCCGTGTCCCCGTCAACTGTTCCTCGGTGAACCATGCCTGCAGGAACCGCAGCATGCGCAGCGCGGCCTCTCGCGCCGCTTCCGGAACGGCCGCCGCAGCGCCCTCCTCCGCGGGCGTCAGCAGCACCAGGGCAGGTGCCTGGGCACCAGCACCGAGCGCCTGCCGGAGCGCGGCGAGGTCCGGATACCAGCTGCCGTCACCCCACGCGGTCCGCAGCGCACCGGTCATCCGGACGTCGTCCGGACCCACCACGGCCCACGGGCCGCTCGGGCGGCCCGGCCCGTCACCGGTCGGCGACGGATCCGGGGCGACCCACTCGACCTGGTGCAGCGCTTCCTGGCTCGGGTCCCGCAGCGGCAGTTGATCCGACGTCAGGGTCCGCAGCCGCAACTGCTCCGCCGAGAGCACCAGCGTCCCGGCCGGGTCCACCGCGGTGAGCGAGAGGGTGTCCGGGCCGGAGGTCGCCAGCCGGACCCGGAGCGCCAGCGCGCCCCGGGCGTGGACCGAGACCCCCTGCCAGGCATAGGGCAGCCGCGCCTCCCCGCCGTCGTCGAATCCGCCCACGGCGAGCGGCTGTACCGCGCAGTCCCACAACGCCGGATGGAGCAGGAACGCCCCGGCCTGGGCATGGCAGGCGTCCGGCAGAACAACGTCGGCGAAGAGTTCGTGCCCGCGGTCCCACACCGCACGGACCCCTTGAAAGGCAGGGCCGAAGTCATAACCCCGTGCAGAGAGCCTCTGGTAGGAACCGTCGATGTCCAGCGCGACGGCGCCCTGGGGCGGCCACGGCCCGGCCAGCTCCACGAGGTCGGGCGGCGCGACTGGCTCGGCCGTCAGCGTGCCCGAGGCGTGCTGTGCCCATGGATCATCCGGGAGGGAGCGCTCGGGGCGCGAGTGAACCGTCAGCGAGCGGTCGCCGCCGGTACCGGGTGCCGACAGCGCGACCCGCAGGTGAACGGCCTCGCCCTCCGACAGCACCAGCGGATGGTGCAGGCTCAGGTCGCGGACCACCGGGCAGTCCGCGGCCGCGCCGGCCCGGGCCGCCAGTTCCAGCAGGCCGGTTCCCGGCAGCAGGACCGAACCCCAGAGGGCGTGGTCGGCCAGCCAGGGCTGGGTCTCGGCGGAGACTCTCCCGGTGAACAGGAGTTCCTGCGAGCCCGGCAGTTCCGCAGAGGCCCGCAGGAACGGATGTTCCAGCGCACCGAGTCCCAGACCAGCGGCGTCGACCGTGCCCGCGTCCGGCTCGACCCAGTAGGCGCTGTGCTGGAAGGCATACGTCGGCAGGTCCACCCAGGAGTGCCGCTGTCCCTCGAAGAACGCGTCCCAGTCCACCGCGACGCCGTCGGTGTGCAGCAGCGCCAGCGCGGACAGCAGGGACTCCGGTTCAGGGCGTCCGCGCCGGAGCAGCGCGGCGAACCGGATCAGTTCCGGGCCCGGCTCCGCCTCGACGGTGTCCTGCGCCGCGGAGACCAGCGCGGCGTCCGGACCGACCTCGAGGAAGCGTCGTGCGCCCCGGAGCGTCATGGTGCGGACACCGTCCGCGAATCGCACGGTGCCGCGTGCCTGGGACACCCAGTAGTCGACCGAGCAGGCCTCCGCGTCGGTGAGCACGGCGCCGGTCAGATTGGACACCACCGGCAGCCGCGGCGGGTGGAACTCCACCGTGGCAAGGACCTCGGCAAAGGCGTCCAGCATCGGGTCGAGGTGTGCGGAGTGAAACGCGTGCGAAGTCCGCAGGGGCTTTGTGCGCACCCCCTCGGACCGGCAGGCGGTGGCGACGGCCGCGACCGCCTGCCGGTCGCCGGAGACGACCACGGCCGCCGGGCCGTTCACAGCCGCCACCCCTACCTCACCGCCGACCGCGTCCAGGAGCTTGCGGACCCACGCCTCGGGCGCCGCGACGGCAGCCATCGCCCCGCCCTCCGGCAGCCGGCCCATGAGCCGTCCACGTTCGACGACCAGTCTCGCGGCATCGGACAACGACCACACGCCCGCCACATGGGCTGCCGCCAGCTCGCCGACGGAGTGCCCACCGAGCATCGCCGGACGGACGCCCGCGCTCTCGAGCAGCCGGTACAGGGCCACTTCCAGGGCGAAGGTGGCCACCTGGGTGTACTCGGTCCGGTCCAACAGCGCCGCCTCAGCCGTGTCCGGACGTGCGAAGACCACGGACCTGAGCGGACGCGGCAGATGGGCGTCCACCGCGTCGCAGACCTCGTCGAACGCCTTGGCGAAGGCCGGGAAGCGCAGGTGGAGATCCAGCCCCATGCGCGGACGCTGTGAACCCTGGCCGGTGAAGAGGACCGCGAGCCGGCCGTCCGGCCTGGCCCGGCCCTGGACGACGTCCGGGTCGGCCTCCCCGACTGCCAGCGCGGCCAGTGCCCGCTCGACCCCGGCCCGGTCGGCGCCCGTCAGCGCGGCTCTGACCGTCAGAGCGGTGCGCCGGGTCGCCAGAGCGGCCGCGACATCCCCGGGCTGCGCCTCCGGATGCCGGTCCAGCCAGGACCGAAGCCGTCCGGCCTGGCCACGGAGCGCCTCCTCGGTCCGCGCCGACAACAGCAGCGGCGCGGCTCCCCAGTCGGCGTCGCGACCGCCGGCGTCCGGCTCCGGCCGCGGCTCGTCCGGCTGCTCCAGGATGATGTGCGCGTTGGTGCCGCTCAGTCCGAAGGAGGACACCGCCGCACGGCGGGCGCGACCGCTCTGCGGCCAGGGCGTCGGCCGGGTGACCAGGTCCACTGCCCCGGCCGACCAGTCGACCTGCGGTGAGGGTGACGCGGCGTGCAGGGTCGGCGGCACCACACCGTGCCCCATGGCGAGCACCATCTTGATCACGCCGGCCACTCCTGCGGCGGCCTGTGTGTGACCGATGTTCGACTTGAGCGAACCGAGCAGCAGCGGCCGGGCGGCCGGGCGACCGGCACCATAGGTGGCGAGCAGCGCCTGGGCCTCAATCGGATCGCCCAGCCGGGTGCCGGTGCCGTGCCCCTCGACGACATCCACGTCCGCCGGGGCCAGCCGCGCCCGGCGCAGTGCCTCCCGGATGACCCGCTGCTGCGAAGGTCCATTGGGCGCGGTGATGCCGTTCGACCTGCCGTCCTGGTTCACCGCCGAGCCGCGGACCAGGGCCAGGACCGGGTGACCGAGCCGACGCGCGTCGGAGAGCCGCTCCAACAGCAGCACCCCGGCCCCTTCGGCGAAGCCGGTGCCGTCCGCATCCGCCCCGTACGACCGGCAGCGGCCGTCCGCGGAGAGCCCACGTTGACGGCTGAAGTAGACAAAGGTCTCCGGCGTGGTCATCACGGTGGCCCCGCCGGCCAGGGCCAGGGTGCACTCCCCGTTCGCGAGAGCCTGACCCGCGAGGTGCAGGGCGACCAGGGAGGACGAGCAGGCGGTGTCGACGGTCAGGGCCGGCCCTTCCAGCCCGAAGGCGTACGCCACGCGTCCGGCCGCCATGCTGGCCACGTCGACCGACGAGGCAGAGGACATGATGCCGGTGAAGACACCAGTGCGGCTTCCGCGCAACAGATCCAGCCGGATGCCCGCGCGTTCGAACGCCTCCGCTGAGCACTCCAGCAGCAGCCGGTGCTGCGGGTCGATGAGCCCCGCCTCGCGCGGGCTGATGTCGAAGAAGTCCGGATCGAACTCCGCGGCGCCGGTGAGGAATCCGCCGTCCCGCACATAGCTCTTGCCCGGGGCGTCGGGGTCGGGGTCATAGAGGCCCGCGATGTCCCATCCGCGGTCGCGCGGGAATCCGGTGACCGCGTCCCGGGCCTCGGTCACCAGTTCCCACAGATCGTCAGGAGACTCGACACCGCCGGGATACCGGCATGCCATGCCCACGATGGCAATCGGCTCGGCGACCTGCTCCCGCGCCTCCCGCAGCTGGCCGCGCAGGTCCTGCAACTCCGCAGTCGCACGGCGGAGATAGTCCAGGTACTTCTCTTCGTCAACCATGGCTCTCCAGATTGAGATCCGCCTGACGGCCGCCGCTCGCGGCGGCCGGAGAACGCCGCCACGGCCCCCGGGTTCCCCGGGGGCCGCCGACAGGCGGGTTGAACGTGCAAACCGCCGCTCATCGGGAGCGGCTTTCGGAACCGGACGGCCAGGGCCCGGTCAGGCCGAGCGCGCGTGCATGATCAGGTCGTCCAAGTGCCAGGTCGTCGAGCACGCGGGACACTCCGCGACGGTCCTGTTCCGGGCCGCCTGGCGGAAGTGCTCCAGGGAGGATCCTTCGATCCCCAGGGCCTCGGCGAGCAGTTCGATCGACCGGCGGTGCGGTGCCACGGTACGGCCCCGCTCAAGATCCGAGATCGCCCTGATGCTCAACCCGGAGCGCTCGGCCAGCTCCTCCTGGGTCATTCCGACCTGCTCCCGCAGAACCTTCAGTAACAAGGCCAGACTCTCAGTTCGAGTGCTGCTGATAAATGTGTGAGAAATCATTTAACCCTCCCCCATACATCCCACAGAAAAGGAGTCCGATGGAGTGGTACTGCGCCCCACCGGTACCTCCTGTCGCACTTTCACCCTAACACGGGGGCCCGAAGCAGGAGCAAGGATATTATGAGGTTCACAGGCCAGGAGAAAAGCTGCTCATTGTTCCGGCATTTCCGATTTGGTAGCAGTTTGCCAGCCGCACCGGAAGGCATCTGCGTTGCTGTGTCCATACAGGTCAAGGCAGGTATTTTTACCGTCTGGAATCACTCGGCGACGCGGCGCGAAACCGGTTTGGACGATCTCCTCCTCCGGCCGGATGCGAATCACCTGAGCTGCTCGGTGCACTCCGCAACAATATCTGCGACACGACGCTCCGGATCCTCGACCATTGCTGACAGAATCTCCACATACTTCTCGAGCCACAGGGCAACCGATCCGTCCGGGAAGTATCCCGACCAGTGATTGGCCGCGATCAGCGAGAAATACTCGGTGAAGTGGATCTCGATACGCAGCGGGTGCTCCGTTTGGGCCAGCACCTGCACCGGTGTGGCCGCCCCCAGTACCGACAGCAACCGGAACAGTCCAGAGACCATGCCGGGCACGTTCTCGTTGACGACGTAGCTCTCGAACAGCGGTTCCTCGGCCGGCAGCCCGGCCAGCGACCGCAGGGCGGCCGGAGAGGCGTACTCGTAGTCGCTGATGGCCGAGATCTTCGCCTGCACCTGGGCCAGCCAGGGCAGCAGCGTTGACTCGGAGTCCACCCGAGTAGCCACCGGGAGGATGTTGAACATCAGGCCCGCTGCCTGGTCGACATCGACCGAGGTGGTACCACGGCCGGACGAAAGCGCGCCGCAGACCGCGTCAGGGTTCTCGGTAATAGCGCTGACCAGCAGCGACCAGGCTCCGTAGACCATCGTGTTGACACTCAGCCCGTGGCTGCGCGCGAGTTCGGTCAGCCCCGTCGCGGTCTCCGCGGGCACCAGGATGCGCTCCTGCAGGATCGGCACCGCACTGTCCGTCCGTCGCTCTGCCGGGGGCAGGGCCAGCCTGGTACCGGAGGATGCGACCGTCGCCAGTTCCTGACGCCAGAACGCCTCGGCGTCCGCCGTGTCCCGCTGCTGCTGCTCCACGCAGAAGTCGCCGTACGCGGACGATGGCGGCACCACCGCCGGCTTGCGCCCGGAGGCCAGGGACTCGTAGGTGTCCATGAGGGTGCGCACCATCATCGCCGCGCTCCAACCGTCCTGAGCCAGCAGCGTGAAGAAGTGGACGTACTCGTAGGTGTCGTCGGCCAGCCGGAACAGGGCCAGGCGGGTCTTGGGCGACAAACCATGGAAACCCCGCCGCCGTTGGGCCTCGATGAATGCGCTGATCCGACGCTCCTGCTCCACTTCTGAGGCAGCCCGTAGGTCGACGTGGTGGAACTCGATGCGCACACCGGTGTGCACCACCTGGACCCAGCGCCCGTCCTCGGTCCGCTCATAGCTGGTACGCAACGAAGGGAACTGGTCCAAGGTGTGCTGCCATGCCTGCTCCAGCGCGCTCGGCACCAACTGCTGCCCAGTGAACTGGAAGCGCTGGTGGGTGACGTACAGGCCGGAGTCCGGTGCACGCTCGATGCTCTCCAGCGCGCTCTGCTGCATTCCTGTAGCCGGGTAGGCGTCCGCTGCCTCGGGGTAACGGGTCCGCGCCCACTCCAGCAGCTCCGGGTCACGCTCCACCGCGACAGGTGCGCGCACCGGCCCACGGGCTTCCGCGAGGGCCGCGAGTTCACTGACCGTCGGGCTCTGGAAGACGTCCTGCGCGGTCAGGGCCATGCCTGCCGCGTTCGCCCGACTGACCATCTGGATGCCGAGCAGCGAGTCGCCACCCAGGGCGAAGAAGCCACGGTCGATGCTGACTTCCGGCAGTCCGAGCACCTCGGCCCAGATGGCCGCGAGCTTCTCCTCCAACTCGGTGCCTGCGCCGACGACCCTGTCCGTTGTCGGAGCGCCGCGCAACGGCAGCGGAAGCGCCTCCCGGTCCAGCTTCCCGTTCGCGTTGATCGGGAACTCCGCGACCGCGACCACCGCAGAAGGGACCATGTACTCCGGAACGCTGTCCCGCAGGAAGGCTGCGGCCTCGGTGCTGAGCCAACGGCTGATCCGGCTCAGTCGCGGCTCGTTGGCGTAGTACCGCAACGGGCGCCCCGGGTCGGCCGGGTCGGTCCAGTCGGCCGCCGGCCCGCTTCCCGGACGCCGGAAGGTCACCCGCACCCTCCCGTCGGTACGACCGCCGTCCCAGGCCAGGTCGACCAGATAGCCGAGTTCCTCGGCCAGGGCCAGGAACTCCTCCGGCTCGACACCGGTGCCCCCGGCCCGCTCCCGCAGTGCGGATACTGCGGTCTCGTCCGCGGCCCCTTCCATCGCGGCCGTCAGCGTGACGATCTCGGCGACCCGCGCGTTGGGTACGCCGTCGATCCGCAGTGCCTCCGGGGATTCGGCTGACAGGACCCGTCGCGCCTCCTCGATCGAGGTCCACGCCAGCCGCTTCGGCTCCACCGGTTCCGCGCCCCCGCTGAGGTGCAGCAGGACGTCGTAGCGGTAGCGGTTCAGCTCGTTGGCCTGCGCACCGGGCCTCAGCCTTACGTCGACCCGGGAGATCTCCGGTAGTTCCTCGCGGATCCGGCTGAAGAACTCCGGGGCGACAGCGAGCTCCTGCTCGTACGCCGCGCGCCGACGGACCCGGCTGCGCAGCCGGCCGAGGCTGAGCCCCGGCTCGGCGCGGGCGAGCTCCACCTCGGTGTGGAACGCCTGGAGCAACGGCAGGCTGCGCAGACCGCCGAGGAGTACGGCGCCGCCGGGCCGCAGCCGTGACAGCGCCTGGACCACGACCTCGCGGAGGTAGCCGGCGTCCGGGAAGTACGGTGCAACCGCATTGACCACGACGAGGTCGAAGGTCTCCGCCGCCACGCTGGAGAAGTCGTTCTCCTCGCCCGGCAGCAGCCGGACGTCCACATCGTCGCGGAGCGTCGGCACCACTGTGGCGCCCAGCTCCGTCAGCAGGTCAGCCGAAGGAGAGGTGACCCAGTACGCCTCGGTGTGCGGTGCGACCCGCTCCATCAGCGCGCCGGAACCCGCACCGACCTCCAGCACTCGCCCGGGCCTCAGCGCGAGCACCTGCTCCACCACCGCGTCCAGCTGGACCTGCATTTCCTCCTCGGGCAGCGCCTGGTCGGTGTAGCTGCTGGTCCAGTCAAGGCCGAAGGGATGCCGCACCGGGGCCGGCTGCTCCGGCGGAACGGACACCTCCTCCTGGGGCACCACGTAGGCGAGAAGTTGCCGGTCCTGGGCGTCGGTGACCTCCCGGGCCATCACCACGACATCACGCACGGCCGGGTGCCCGCCCAGGGCCGCCTCGATCTCGCCGAGCTCGATCCGCATACCGCGGACCTTGACCTGGAAGTCGGTCCGGCCCAGGAACTCCATGGCGCCGTCGGCCCGGAACCGGGCCAGGTCCCCGGTCCGGTACAGGGTCGCCCCCGGCACCGGGCTGAACGGGTCCGGCAGGAACCGGTCACCGGTGAGCTCCGCCCGGTTGTAGTAGCCGCGAGCGACGCCCACACCACCGATGAACGCCTCCCCGGGCGCCCCGACCGGCACCGGCTTCAGATGCCGGTCCAGCACGTAGACCTGGGTGTTGGCGATCGGGGCGCCCAGTGACACCACACCGGTCGACAGGTCCCGCGGGCACTCCCAGCAGGTGCTGTCGACCGAGCATTCGGTGGCGCCCCAGAGGTTGTACAGGGTCGCTGCCGGCAGCCGCCGGTACAGCTCCTGGATCGAGGAGACCGGCAGTGCCTCACCGCTGGCGATCACCCGGGTGACGGTCCGGCACCGCTCGATCCCCGGGTGCTGCAGGAAGACCCGCAGCATGGAGGGGACGAAGTGCAGGGTCGTGATGCCCTGCTCCTGGATCAGCGTCGAGAGGTACTCCGGTTCCTTGTGGCCCTCGGGCCGTGCCACCACCATCCGCGCCCCGGTGAGCAGCGGCCAGAAGAACTCCCAGACGGACACGTCGAAACTGAACGGCGTCTTCTGCAGGACCCGGTCCCCCGGGGTCAGTCCGAAGTACTCCTGCTTCCACAGCAGGCGGTTGACCACTCCGCGGTGAGTCATCATGGCGGCCTTGGGCCGGCCGGTCGACCCGGACGTGTAGATCAGGTACACCAGGTCGTCCATGCCGACACCGCTGTCCGGCCGGGTGTCCGGTTGGTCGTCGAACTCCCCCGGCCGGTCCAGCAGCACCACGGCGGCGCGGTGCTCCGGCAGCACATCGACCAGCCGCTGCTGGGTCAGCAGGATGCCCGGGGCCGCGTCGTCGAGCATGAAGGCCACCCGCTGCCTCGGGTAGGTCGGGTCGATCGGCAGATACGCTCCGCCGGCCTTGAGGATCCCCAGCAGTCCGACGACCATCTCCAGCGACCGCTCAACGGAGACGGCCACGGGCTGGTCGGGGCCGACGCCCATGGCAATGAGCCGGTGGGCCACCCGGTTCGCCCGGCGGTCGAGTTCCGCGAAGCTGAGCTGCTCACCCTCGAACTCGACAGCGACGGCGTCCGGCGTCCGGTCGGTCTGGTCCTCGATCAGGTGGTGCAGGCAGCGCTGCTGCTCGACCGGGTACTCCCGGACCGTGTCGTTCCACTCGACCAGGAGCCGGTGCTCGGTCTCCGGGGAGAGGACCGGTAGCTCCGAGACCCGGCGGTCCCACGAGTCCGCGAACGCCTCGAGCACGACCCGGTAACCCTCCAGCAGCCGCTCGAGCGTCCCATGGTCGAAGAGATCGCTGTCGTACTCGACGTCGACAAGCAGCGAGTCCGGCAGCTCCGTCACGGACACCTCGATGTCGAACTTCGCAGTGTCGTTGTGGACTTCGACGACCTCGGCGAAGGCTGCTCCGCCAGGACCGCCGGTCCCGCTGTGGCGCTTCATGTCGAAGACGACCTGGAAGAGCGGGTCGGCGCCGGGCGCGCGATCCGGGGCCAGCTCGGCGAGCAACGCGTCGTACGGGATGTCCTGGTGGTCGAAGCCCTGCTTGACCACGTCGCTCACCCTGCTGAGCAGCTCGACGACGGTGGGATCGTCGCCGAGACCGGTCTTCAGCACCACCATGTTCACAAAGAAGCCCATGAGTTCCTGAAGGGCCTCGTGCTGACGATTGGCCATCGCTGTGCCGACCAGTACATGGCCGGTGCCCTCGGTGTCGCCCGCATAGCGGTAGAGCACAACCTTGAGAGCGGACAGCAGCGTGGTGAACAGGGTGACCCCGTGCTCGGTGCTGAAAGCCCGCAGTCGTGCGGCGAGTTCGGTATCGATGTCGAGGTTCAGCGAACCTCCGCGGAAGCGCTGCAGGGCGGGCCGGGGGCGGTCCGTGGGGAGCCGCACCCCGGTGGAGACGTCGCCGAGCAGTTCCCGCATCCGGGCGAGGCTCGCGTCGAGGCGCTCGCCGTCGAGCCAGTGCCGCTCCCAGACCGCGTAGTCGGCGTACTGTACGGCCAGTGCGGGCAACGCGGGTTCCCGGCCCGCCGCGTATGCCTCGTAGGCAGCCATGATCTCCCGGCCGAAGACCCCTCCGGACCAGGCGTCCGCGATGATGTGGTGGACATTGAGCAGCATTCGGTACTCGGCCGGACCGAAGCGGTAGAGCACCACCCGGATCAACGGACCCCTGGCCAGGTCGAACACATGCCTGGCCTCCAGCTGCACCAGCCGTTCGCACTCGGCGTCCCGCTCCGGACCGGCCAGCGGCTCCAGGTCGACCACCGGAAGCGGCACAGTCAGGCTCGGCGCGACCTCCTGCCAGGCCCGGCCCTCCACGCTCGGGAAGGTGGTGCGCAGCACATCATGCCGCCGAACGACCGCATTGAGCGCCCGCTCCAGCAGCTCCGGCCGCAGCTCGCCTTCCAGCGCGAGGGACATGACCACGTTGTAGGCGGCGCTGTCCGGCACGAGCTGGTCGATGGCCCACAGCCGCTGCTGGCCGAAGGAGAGCGGGACACGCCCGCCCTCCGCATCCGACCGACGGCGTTCGTCGGCGACCCGCAGCAGTTCGTCGCCGGGCTGGGGGGCGAACCCGCCCACGGCAGCCCCGGCTAGCTCAGCGCTGATGTGCCTGGCCAGTGCGAGCGGTGTGGTGTATTCGAAGACAGTGCTCACCGGGAGGCCGAGCCCGGTCGCCCGGTTCAGGCGGTTCCGCGCCTCCAGGGCGGTGAGGGAGTCGAGGCCCAGATCCAGGAAGACGCTGTCCTCGGCGACGTCCTCCGCCGAACCGTAGCGCAGCACGGTCGCGACCGTGCCGCGCACCAGTTGCAGCGCCGATGCGAAGCGCTCCTGCTCGGAGCCGGCAAGCAGTCGCTGGCGCAGCTCGTCCTGCTCGTCGTCCTCCTCCAGCAGCGGCTCAGCCTCGTCAACCGGAACGGTACCGAAGACGCCGGCGGTGTTGATCCAGAAGCGCTTGTGCTGGAACGCGTAGGTGGGCAGCTCCGTCGGCGCTGCGGCGAGGTCACCGGCGGCCACCGCCCAGTCCACCGCGACGCCGCCGACGAAGGCTTCGCCCAGAGCGGTGAGCAGCTGTTCCTGGTCGCCGCTGCCGTTGCGCAGCGTGCCGAGGGCGCAGAAGGGAGCGCCGGTCTCCCCCAGGGTCTCCTCCAGGGCGGGCACGAGCACCGGATGCGGGCTCACCTCGATGAAGGAGTCGAAGCCCTGGGCAGCCAGGCTCTGCACCGAGGAGGCGAACCTCACCGGTCGGCGCAGATTGCCGAACCAGTACTGGGCGTCCAAGCCCTCGGTATCCAGCCAGTCCCCGGTCACCGTGGAGAAGAAGGGCACTCCCGCCCGCCGCGGGGCCACCGGGGCGAGGTCCGCCAGCAACCTCTCCCGGATCTCGTCCACCTGCGGAGTGTGCGAGCTGTAGGTCACCGGGACACGACGCGCCCGGATGCCGTCGGCCCCGCAACGGGCCAGCAACTCGTCGAGCGCTCCGCTGTCCCCCGCCACCACGGCGGACTGCGGACTGTTGACCGCGGCCACCGTGAGAGCTTCGGTCCACGAGCCGATGTAGGCGTCCAGTTCGTCCTCGGGCAGCGCCACCGCGACCATGCCGCCGCGCCCCGCCATGACCCGTACGATCTCCTTGCTGCGCAGCGCGACGATCCGCACCGCGTCCTCCAGGCTGAGCGCTCCGGCGACGCAGGCGGCGGCGATCTCGCCCTGGCTGTGCCCGATCACGGCGTCCGGTCGGACGCCGTGGGACTTCCAGAGCTCCGCGAGGGACACCGCGACCGAGAACAGCGCCGGCTGGACCACGTCGTCACGGTCGAATCCCGGCGCACCGGGGGCTCCGCGCAGCACATCCAGCAGCGACCAGTCGACATGGGCGCGCAGGGCCTGGTCGCAGGCTTCCATCCGACGGGCGAAGACCGGTTCGCGGTCGAGCAGGTCCATGGCCATCCCCGGCCACTGCGAACCCTGTCCGGGGAAGACGAAGACGGTACGGCCCGTCGTCCGCGCCCGGCCCTGCACTGTTCCCATCGTTGCCTCACCGCCCGTCGCCAGAGCTTCCAGGCCCCCCAGGAAGTCCTCCGGGCTGCGGCCGACCAGCACCGCACGGTGCTCGAAGACCGACCGGCCGGCGAGGGCCCGTGCCACCGAGGCCGGCTCGGCGGGCTCCGGGGAGGCGGCGAGAGGAGCCAACCGCTCGGCCTGGCCGCGCAGGGCCGCGGCGGATCGGGCCGACAGCACCCAGGCCACCGGGCGCTCCGGAGCCGGCTCCGGCCGGTCGACCACCGAGGGCTCCGGTCCCTGCTCCAGGATGATGTGCGCATTGGTCCCGCTGATGCCGAAGGATGAGACCGCAGCCCGCCGCCTTCCCTCGGTCTGCGGCCACGGCCTGGTCTCGGCGACCGGCTCCACGGCTCCCGCGGACCAGTCGACCTGTGTCGTGGGACCATCCAGATGCACCAGGCCCGGGACCACACCATGGCCCAGTGCCAGCACCATCTTGATCAGACCGACCACCCCGGCGGCCGCCTGGGTGTGTCCGATGTTCGACTTCAACGCCCCTACCAACAGCGGCCGTTCAGCTGAACGGCCCTGCCCGTAGGTGGCCAGCAGCGCCTGTGCCTCGATCGGGTCTCCGAGCGTGGTCCCGGTACCGTGCGCCTCCACGACCTGCACGTCCTGGGGGCCGAGCCCGGCGTTCTCCAGCGCCAGCCGGATCACTCGCTGCTGGGCCGGGCCGTTGGGCGCGGTGAAGCCGCTGCTCGCGCCGTCCTGGTTGAGGGCGGAACCCCGCACCAGCGCGAGCACCCGGTGCCCCAGCCGCTGCGCGTCGGACAGGCGCTCCACGGCGATCACACCCACGCCCTCGGACCAGCCGGAGCCGTCCGCGGCTGCGGCAAAGGACTTGCAGCGCCCGTCCGGAGCGAGCACATGCTGGCGCGACATCTCCACAAAGGCGTCGGGCGTCGCCATCACAGTGGCACCGCCGACCAGGGCGAGCGAGCACTCGCCCAGCCGCAGCGCGGCCGCGGCGCTGTGCAGCGCGACCAGCGACGAGGAACATGCGGTGTCCATGGTGACGGCTGGTCCCTCAAGGCCGAGAGTGTACGCGATCCGGCCCGAAGCCAGGCTTCCCGAACCGGAGTTGCCGAGGTAGTCGTGGTACATCAGACCTGTGAAGACGCCCGATCGGGTGCCGGCGAGCGTCTTCGGGTCGATCCCGGCCCGTTCCAACGCCTCCCAGGAGCACTCCAGCAACAGGCGCTGCTGAGGGTCCATCAGCACGGCTTCGCGTGGCGAGATCCCGAAGAACGCCGCGTCGAAGTCGCCGGCATCGTAGAGGAAGCCGCCCTCGCGGACGTACGAGGTTCCCGGCGGCCCGGGCTCGGGGTGATAAAGCGCGCCCAGATCCCAGCCGCGGTCCGTGGGGAACGGTCCGATGCCGTCGCGCTGGTCCGCGACGAGCCGCCACAGATCGTCCGGGGTGGCGACACCACCCGGAAGCCGGCAGGCCATACCGACCACGGCCAGCGGTTCGTTGCCGGCCGCCGCCTGTTCCTGGTTCTGCCGCCGGAGGCGCTCGTTCTCAATCAGAGATGCCCGAAGCGCCTCGACCAGCGAGTCGGAAGAGGTATCCACTGCGTTGTCACTCCCACCTGAATCGTCGTGCGGCGTGCGGACATGGGGCGGGCGGTTCACCGGCCGCCCAACTGCTGGTCGAGAAGGCTGAAGAGTTCGTCGGCATCCGCGGTCTCCAGCGCGACTGCCGGGTGGATCCGCGGTCCGTTCCCCTCCCTGGT
This sequence comes from Streptacidiphilus sp. EB103A, assembly GCF_041261405.1. Lineage (NCBI taxonomy): Bacteria > Bacillati > Actinomycetota > Actinomycetes > Kitasatosporales > Streptomycetaceae > Streptacidiphilus > Streptacidiphilus sp. EB103A. Next base: position 58,046 of record NZ_JBGCAQ010000018.1, read on the forward strand.
CAGTTCCCGGAGCTCGGCGGCCAACTGGTCATGGGCGGCGGCGTCGAGGGGGTGGGCGGCGAGCACCGCGCGCAGCTGCTCCAGCGCGGTCCGGAGGGCGGGCCCGCCCTCCCCGGCCGGGGAGGGCGCCACCAGCAGGGTGCGCAGGTGGTCGCCGAGGTCCAGAGGTGTAGGACAGTCGAAGACCAGAGTCGCGGGCAGCCGCAGACCGGTGGCAGCGCCCAGCTGGTTGCGCAGTTCGACGGCGGTGAGCGAGTCGAAACCCAGCTCCTTGAAAGCCCGGTCCTGCGCGATGGTGTCGGCGGCGGGTCCGGAGTGTCCCAGCACCAGGGCGGCCCGTTCCTGCACCAGAGCGGTCAGCCTGGCCCTCTGCTCGCTCTCGGGAAGCCCTTCGAGCCGATGCCGCCACGACTCCCCGTCAGCGCTCTGCCCGCTGTGCCCGGCTCCTGGTCCGGACGGCCGGCCCTGTGTCGGCAGCAGTACCCGGAGGACGGCTGGTACGGGACCGTCGCCCTGCGAGGCACGCAGCGCAGGCAGATCCAGGCGCGCGGCGACCAGCGCGGGGCTGCCAACCGCGGGGGCGGCGTCGAGCAGCGCCAGTGCCTCCTCCGCGGCCATGGGGAGGACACCGGGCCCGCCCGCACGGGGATCGACGGCTCCGCCGGGGCCGCCCGCCATACCGCTCGCCTCGGCCCACAGACCCCAGGCCAGGGACAGCCCGGGCAGTCCTCGGGCACGACGGGCCTGGGCAAAGGCGTCGAGGAAGGAGTTGGCTGCGGCGTAGTTCGCCTGGCCGGCCTTGCCGAGCACTCCCGAGAGGGAGGAGAACAGCACAAAATCGGTGAGCTCCAGATCCCGGGTCAGTTCGTGCAGGTTCACCGCAGCGTCCACCTTGGGGCGCAGTACCCGCTCGAGCCGCTCCGGTGTCATCGCGGTGACCACCCCGTCGTCCACGACTCCGGCGGTGTGGACGACCGAGCTGAGCGGCTGGTCCGCGGGCAGTGCGGCCAGCAGGTCCGCCAGCGCCGCACGGTCCGAGACGTCGCACCGGGCCACAGTGACGGTCGCACCGAGTCCGCTGAGCTCCGCGACCAGCTCGGCCGCCCCCGGGGTGTCCGCGCCCCTGCGGCCGACCAGCAGCAGCCGTCCGACTCCGTGCCGGGTGACCAGGTGCCGTGCCACCAGTGCCCCCAGGGCGCCGAGGCCGCCGGTGACCAGCACGGTTCCCGAGCCGGGGCACAGGCCAGGAGCCGGCTCCGCGGGCCTGGGCACCCGGATCAGCCGCCCCACCCTGGTCACGCCCGCGCGCAGCACCAGTTGGGGCTCGTCCCCGGCCGCCACGCGAAGCAGTTGCGCGTCCGAACGGGGCGCGCCGTCCGTGTCGACGAGGACGAACCGGCCCGGGTGCTCGGTCTGCGCCGAGCGGACCAGTCCCCAGACGGCCGCGGCGACGGGGTCCGGGCCCTCCTCCCCGTCCAGAGCCACAGCCCCCCAGGTGAGCAGGACCAGCCGTGCAGCCGCGAGGCGGTCGTCGGCGAGCCAGCGCTGCACCAGCGTCAGTACCCCCGTGGTGGCCTCGCGCACGGCGGCGGCCAGGTGGGCGGCCTCCCGCCCCGGGGCCGGAGCGGAGGCAGAGGCGATCACGTAGTCGGGCACCGCGGCGCCGCTGTCCAGTGCTTCGGCCAGGGCAACCGGGTCGCGGTACACGGCGGGGGCCGGACCACCGCAGGCGGGTATGGGGCCGTCGCCGAGCACTGCCCATCCTGCCCATCCGACCGGCCGCCACGGATCGGCGGAGGGGGCCGGAGCAGGCAGCCAGTCCAGCCGGAAAAGCGGGTCGCGCTGCGGACCCGCCGCGGCGCGCAGTTGCCCGGCCGTCACCGGGCGGGTCACCAGGGACTCGACGGCCAGCACCGGTGCCCCCGAGTCGTCGGCGGCAAGGATCGCGATCTCGCCCTCGGCCCGCGGCGACAGCCGGACCCGCAGTGCGGTGGCGCCGGTGGCCGAGACGGTCACCCCGCGCCAGCTGAACGGCAGCACCATCGGGGCAGAGGCCGAGGCGTCGGACTGCCGTGCTGCGAAGACGGCGTGCAGCGCGGAGTCCAGCAGGGCGGGGTGGACCACGAATCCACCAGGACCGGCGGTCCCCGCCTCGGGAAGTACCACCTCGGCAAACAGGTCGCCGTCGCGTTCCCACAGCCGACGCAGCCCGCGGAAGGCCGGTCCGTACCCGAAGCCGAGCCCCTCCAGGCGGTCGTAGGCACCGTCGAGCTCCAGCTGCCGTGCCTCCGCGGGGGGCCACGCACCGCAGAGGTCCGACCAGTCGGCGGCGGTGTCCTTCAGTGACAGGGACTGCAGCATGCCGTCGGCGTTCCGGGTCCACGGCTCCGCCGGGTCCGCGGCGGGCCGGGAGTGGAGGGCCAGCACCCGTCGCCCGGCGGCGTCCGGTTCGCCGAGGGACAGCTGGACAGCCAGTCCGCCCTCCTCCGGGACGACCAGCGGCGCCTGCAGGGTCAGTTCCTCGATGCCGCCCGAGCCGGACCAGGCTGCCGCCTGCGCCGCGAGCTCGACACAGGCGGTTCCGGGCAGCAGCACCGTGCCGGCGGTCGCGTGGTCCGCGATCCAGGGATGCCGGGCGACATCCACCCGGCCGGTCAGCAGCGCCGCGCCGCCCTCGGCGAGATCCAGTGAGGCGCCGAGGAACGGGTGCGCCACCGGCTCGAGCCCCGCCTGGCTGACGTCCCCGAGCGCGACGGGCGGCCGTTCGAGCCAGAAACGCCGGCGCTGGAAGGCGTACGTCGGCAGCGCCACGCGGCGCGCCCCGCTGCCCGCGAGGAGGGCGGACCAGTCCACCCGGCCGCCCCTGACCTGGAACTCGGCCAGGTTGGTGAGAAAGCGGACCAGGCCACCGTCACCGCGTCGGAGCGATCCGACGACGGTCACTTCGACATCTTGCTCTCTCGCGGTCTCCTCCAGGCCGAGCGCCAGCACCGGATGGGCGCCGACCTCCACGAAGAACCGGTGCCCGTCGGCCAGCAGGGACCTGACCGCCCCGGCGAAGTCCACCCGGTGGCGCAGATTGCCGAACCAGTAGTCGGCGGTCAGCCGCTCGCCGTCGATCGGGCCGGCGGTGACCGTGGAGTGGAACGGCGTGTCGAGCGGCCCCGCGACGATGTCTCCCAGGGTGTCCAGCAGTTCGCTCTCGATGCTGTCGACCTGTGCGGAGTGCGAGGCGTAGTCGATGGGAATCCGATATGCCGGCCTTCCCTCCGCTGCGCACAGTGCTTCCAACTCCCCCAGCGCGTCCGGTTCACCGGAGACTGCCGTCGACGCCGGACCGTTCACCGCCGCCACGGTGAGCCGCCCGCTCCAGCGGTCCTCGATCAGGATCGCGACCTCGTCCGCGGGCCGGGCGACCGAAACCATCCCGCCGCGTCCGGTGAGAGCGGCCCGGATGGGCCCGCCCCGCAGGGCCACGATCCGCGCGGCCTCCGACAGCGGCAGCGCCCCAGCGACGCAGGCTGCGGCGATCTCGCCCTGGCTGTGGCCCACCACCGCAGCAGGGCGGACGCCGCAGGACTGCCAGAGAGCGGCCAGCGAGACCATCATGGTGAACAGTGCGGGCTGGATCACCTCGTCCTGGTCCAGGTCCCGTGCTCCTGGACGGCCCTGGAGCACATCGAGCAGGGACCAGTCCAGATAGGGCTCGAAGGCGGCCGCGCATTCCTGGACCCTGGCCGAGAAGACCTGCGAGGACTCCATCAGTTCCGCGGCCATACCGACCCACTGGGGTCCCTGGCCCGGGAAGACGAAAACGGCCTCAGCCGGGGTCGCGGCCGCGGTTCCCCGCACCAACTGGGCGGCCGGCTCGTCGGCCGCGAGCGCGCGCAGCCCGGCGGCCAGTGACGTCCGGTCCGCGCCGAGGACGACCGCGCGGTGCCGGAGCGTCGCGCGGCCGGATGCGAGGGAACGGGCGACATCCGCGAGCCCGGAGGACGGCTCGGCCTCCAGGTGCCCGAGCAGGCGGGACGCCTGGGCACGCAGCGCCTCCGGGGTCTTGGCCGAGAGCGGCCACGCCACCGCGCCGACCCACGGCGCCGACCCGGCGGCGTCAGCCGTCTCCGCGACGGCCTCCTCGACCAGCACATGGGCATTGGTCCCGCTGAGGCTGAAGGACGAGACACCCGCCCGACGCGGCGCACCGGTGGACGGCCAGGGAGTGGCCCGGGTCAGCAGCCGGACCCCACCTGCGGACCAGTCGACATGCGGTGTCGGCCGGTCGATGCCCAGGCTCTCGGGCAGCACACCGTGGCGCATCGCCAGCACCATCTTGATCACGCCGGCCAGGCCGGCCGCGGCCTGAGTGTGCCCGATGTTGGACTTGACCGAGCCCACCCACAGCGGCCGGTCCGTGGACCGCCCACTGCCGTAGACGGCCAGCAGCGCGCCGGCCTCGACCGGGTCGCCGAGCGTGGTGCCGGTGCCGTGGGCCTCCACGGCGTCGATCTGATCGGGCGTCAGCCGTGCGTCGGCCAGCGCCTGTCGGATCACCTGCTCCTGAGCGGTGCCGTTGGGCGCGGTCAGACCGTTGGACGCGCCGTCCTGGTTCACCGCCGTACCCCGGACCACAGCGAGAACCTGGTGTCCCAGGCGCCGCGCGTCCGAAAGCCGTTCGAGCACCAGCACTCCGACGCCCTCGGAGAAGGCGGTGCCGTCGGCGGCAGCGCCGAACGCCTTGCATCTGCCGTCGGAGGCCAGGCCGCCCTGACGGCTGAACTCGATCAGCGTGGTCGGCGTCGACATCACCGTCGCCGCGCCGACGAGCGCGGTGGTGCAGTCACCCCGGCGCAGGCCGTTGCAGGCGTCATGGAGGGCGACCAGTCCGGAGGAGCAGGCCGTGTCGAAGGTGACCGCGGGGCCGTGCAGGCCGAGGGTGTAGGCGATGCGCCCGGAGGCGAAGGCAGCGCCGGCGCCGTTGATGAAGAAGCCGCCGAAGGAGGAGACGCCGGCCGGTGACGCCGCGACCTGGGACCCGTAGTCACCGCTGATCAGGCCGATGTACGTTCCGGTGAGGCTGCCCCGCAACGAGTCCGGTGCGACACCCGCGTGCTCCAGCGCCTCCCAGGAGGTCTCCAGCAGCAGCCGCTGCTGCGGGTCCATCGCCACCGCCTCGCGCGGTGATATCTCGAAGAAGTCCGCGTCGAACTCCGCCGCGTCGTGGAGGAATCCACCGAGCCGCCGGACTCCGCCAGCCGGCCCCGTCCCGCGTGCCGCCAGGTCTCCGGTGTCCCAGCCGCGGTTCTCCGGGCCGCTCTCGGCCACCGCCCCGCCACGCTCCAACAGCTCCCACAACTCGTCAGGGCTGCTGACCCCACCGGGGAACCGGCAAGCCATGCCGACGATCGCGATGGGCTCGGTACTCTCCGCGGCCGCCAGCAGCCCACGGGTCTCCATCAGTTCGGCCGTCACCCGCTTCAGATAACTGCGGAGCTTCTCCTCAGCGCCCGCCCCAGTGCTCTCTCGTGCCCCATTCGCCTCTGGAGTTCTCGTCACAAACGCAATGTTCGATTCATTGGCCGATCAGGTCCAGGCAGAACCGGTGGCAGAACTGTCATCTGACGATCAGTCACGCAAGTCCTGCCGGTACTTCCGCCTGTTCCCAGCCGTGGACAGCGGCGATTCTCTTACCGGAACTGTCTGCCGTCCGGGGACCAGCAGGAGATCGGCCGTGATGCGGTGAACACGGGAGAGGCGACGGCGAACTCCCGGACTGGGATCCCGCCGCTGGTCCGCACCGATTACGGAGTACTCGTGACTCGTCCACCTGGCTATGACATCAACGCCCTCAGGGCCCGGATACCCGCCCTCAAGGCCGGATCGGCCCACTTCGACGGCCCCGGCGGCACCCAGGTGCCGCAGCCGGTCATCGACGCGATCGCGCAGGCGCTCGCGGGTCCGCTGTGCAACCGCGGCGGCAGCACCGCCGGCGAGCGGAACGCGGAGGCCATCGTCCTCGAAGCCCGCCGCGCCATGGGCGACTTCCTCGGCGCCGACCCGGGAGGTGTGGTCTTCGGGCGCAGCTCGACGCAGCTGGTGTACGACTTCTCCCGGGCGCTGGCCAAGACCTGGCGGCCCGGCGACGAGGTGGTGGTGACCCGGCTCGACCACGAGTGCAATGTGCGGCCCTGGGTGCAGGCTGCGGCGGAGGCCGGGGCGGTCGTCCGCTGGGCCGACTTCGATCCTGCCACTGGGGAGTTGCTCCCGGAGCACATCCGTGAGGTGCTGTCCGAGCGGACCCGCCTGGTCGCCGTCACCGCCGCCTCCAACCTGATCGGGACCCGCCCCGACACTCTGGAGATCTCCCGGGCGGCACACCGGGTCGGCGCCGTGGTCCACGTGGACGCGGCCCAGTTGAGCGCGCACGCGAGTGTGGACCTGGACCGGTTGGGCGCCGACTCCGTCTCCTGCTCCGCGTACAAGTTCCTCGGTCCGCACCTGGGCGTCCTCGCCGCACGCCCGGAACTGCTGTACGACCTCTCACCCGACAAGCTGCAGGCCTCGACCGACAGCGTGCCCGAGCGCTTCGAGCTCGGTATCCTGCCCTACGCGGTCCTTGCCGGGGTCACCGCCACGGTCGAATTCCTGGCCGGCCTGGCCGAACCGACCGGTTCAGCAGTGGCCGCCACCGACCGCCGCAGCCGGCTGGTGTCGTCGATGCGACTGGTCGAAGCCCATGAGGACGCCCTGCGCTCCCGTATCGAGGTGGAACTCCGCGGGTTGAGCGACGTCACCCTGCACGCCCGGGCCCGGCGGCGCACCCCGACCATGCTCATGACGGTGGAGGGCCGGGAACCCCTCGACCTGTTCCAGTACCTTGCCGAACGCGGGGTCGACACCGGAGCCGGCACCTTCTACTCGGTCGCGGCCTCCCACCGACTGGGCCTCGGCGACCACGGCGGCGTCCGCGTGGGACTGGCGCCGTACACCTCCGACGAGGACGCCGACCGGCTCCTCGAAGGCGTCTCCGACTACCTCCGCCTGCGGGTGCGGCCCGCCCGGCGTCTCGCCGCGGCCACGGGGACATCCCGGCCCGGAAACTGACCGCGCACCCCGACCGACCGGAGACACTGCCTCATGACCGATCCCGTACTCGACGACGTCTGGATACGCCGTTTCCACTCGGCCGCCGACCAGGCTCCGACCCTGGTCTGCTTCCCGCACGCCGGCGGGTCCGCGAGCTACTTCCGTCCGTGGTCCGAGGCGCTCGCGCCACGGGTCCAGGCACTCGCGGTGCAGTACCCGGGCAGGCAGGACCGGCTCCACCATCCCCGGCTCACCTCGGTCGCGGACTTCGCCGACGAGGCCTTCATCGCGTTGGAGCCGCTCATGGACCGGCCGCTGGCCCTGTTCGGGCACAGCATGGGCGCGATGATCGCGTTCGAGCTGGGCCTGCGCATGCGGAGCAGGCTCGGCATGGAGCCGTCCGCACTGTTCGTCTCGGCCCGGCGTGCGCCCTCGGCCGGGAAGCCGGACGGCGCCGTGCACCTGCTGCCCGATGACCAACTGGTCACCCATCTCCACCACTTGAGCGGGACCGACAGCCGCATCCTGGATGACGAGTCCGTGCTGCGCATGATCCTTCCACCGATGCGCAGCGACTACCAGGCGATCGAGACCTACCTGTACCGACCTGGACCACCGCTCGGCTGCCCCGTCGTCGTCCTGGTGGGCGACGACGACGGCACCATCACCCCGTCGGAGGCACGGTCCTGGGAGGCCCACACCACCGGCCCGTTCGCGCTGCACGTCTTCTCCGGCGGCCACTTCTACCTGGCGGAGCACCAGCAGGCACTCGCCGACCTGGTCACCCGCGAACTGCTGCCCCAGAGCGTCTGACCAGGCGCTCCTGCTCGGACAGCCATCTGCCCCGACGCACCTCCACGAAAGGGAGCACCCCTATGACGGGCGAGTCCACAGCCGGCTTCGTGAGCGACTGGGCGGTCAGGTTCGGCCCCCTGGACGCTCCCTCCGGTCCCGCACCCCGGCAGACCGGAAACACGGCCGCCGAGCCGGACTACGAGCGGCGGGTGTCCGCGCTGGAATGGGTGTTCCTGGGCCTGGAGCCGAACTGCTCCGTCATCAATTTCGTTGTCGAAGGCCACGGCGGACTGGACCCGGAGGTACTGCGGGAGGCCGTGGCGGTCGCCTCCGCCGCCAATCCCGGCTCCCGGCTGATCCGCCAGGACATGCGGTGGGTGGACAGCGGCGTCACTCCCGAGGTGCGAGCCGTCGAAGGCGGGCCGTTCCTCCGCGCGGACCTCGACTCGCCGGAGCTCAGGCGCCCGCTTCCGGACTCCGGGCCGACCTGCGAGGTACTTCTCGTACCGGACGATCCGGCCACGGTCGTGTTCCGGGCTGCCCATGCCGTCATGGACGGGCGTGGACTGCTGCACTGGGTGCTGGACGTGTTCCGGGTGATGCGTGGCATACCGCCGCTGGGCTCGGACAACACGGTCAACAGCGATGAACTGCTGCGGCAGATCTGCGCGCCGCAGGAGCCCCCCGCCGCGGCGGACCCGCCGACCGGTGACTGTCCGTCACCGGTCGGCCCCCGCGCGGCCGAAGCCTCCGGCCTGCTATGGCGGCGCCGCACCGTCGACGGTGTGCATCCGGCAGCGACCGCGAAGGTGGCCGCCGCGCTGGCAGCTCGCTACGGCTCCGGGCGCTTCGCCGTCCCGGTGGACCTCCGGCGCCATGCGCCCGGTCTCCGGTCCACCGCGCTGCTTTCGCAGCCGCTGCAGTTGGACGTCACCGCCGGAGCGGGCTGGGAGGAGATCCACGGCAGGATGCTCACCGCTCTGGCCGACCGGGAGGAGCTCACCGGCGGAGTCGACCCCGCTGTCCTCTCCCTGCCGCTGACCCTCCTACGTGCCGGCATCGCCGACCTGGACCGGAAGGCCGGACTCGACGACCGTTACAGCGGCCGGGCCATTGTGTCCCACCTGGGCGCAGTGGACCTGGCAGACCTCTCCGCCGACAGCTTCCAGGCCTCCGCCTTCTACCCGCTGGGCGGCGCCAATCCGGGCAGCCCGCCCGAGATCAACCTGGCCGAGACCTCGGGCCTCACCGAGATCACCCTCACCTGGTTCCAGGGACCCGGCGTCGCCGAGCTCGCGGACGAGGTCCTGGATGTGATCGAAGAGGCGCTCTCGCCGCGCTCTCGCCGCGAGTGGGCAGGCAACCGTACCGAGCGCGCACTCCCCAGTGAGCTCTCCGTGGTGGAACTGTTCCGGCACCAGGTCGAGCGCACTCCCGACCGCGTCGCGCTGAGCGGTCCGGAGGGCGACGTCAGCTATGCCGAGCTCAGCCGGCGTGCCGACGCGGTCGCCGCCCGACTCCGTAGCCGGGGCATCGGGCCCGGCAGCGTGGTAGGTCTGCTCGCGGGCAGGACGGTCGCCGCCTTCGCCGGTCTGTGGGGTGTGCTGCGCACCGGCGCCTGCTACCTGCCGCTGGACGTCCGCCACCCCGACCATCGGCTCGCGACACTGCTGGCGACTTCGGGAAGCAGCCACTGCCTGGTCGAACGCCCGCATGAGCAGCGGGACTTCGCTCCGGATGGCTGCACCCCGGTGCTCCTGGACGACCTCGCCGCGGCCGACGCCCCGGCCGACATCGCGGACGCCGTGATCAGCCCGGCCGACCTGGCCTACATCATCTTCACCTCCGGATCCACTGGGCAGCCCAAGGGCGTTCAGATCGAGCACCACAGCATCGCCAACTACGCGCACTGGGGCATCCGCGCCTTCGAGTTCGACCAGAACACCCGTCTGCCGCTGCTGGCCGCCCTCTCCTTCGACCTGTCAAAGACCTCTGTCTTCCTTCCGCTGCTGGTCGGGGGCCGCGTGGTGCTGATGCGGGACGAGCCCGACCATGTCTCGTTGCGGTGGCTGCTGCGGGAATCCGGCGCCAACACCCTGACGCTGACGCCTTCCCATCTCGACCTCATCAGCCGGCTCGATCTGCGGCCCGCCGAGGACTTCCGCAGCGTGGTCGTGGTCGGAGAGCAGCTCAGGACGGACGTGGCGCTGCGGGCCCAGGAGAAGTTCGGCCCCGAGTGCCGGGTCGTCAACCTCTACGGGCCGACGGAGGTCACCGTGGGCTGCACCTCCCACCTCTTCGACGCCGAGCGGGACAGTGCCGCGGCAGCCGTCCCCATCGGCCTCCCTGGCGACAACACCAAGGTGTTCCTGCTGGACGCCGAGCGGCGGTTCGTCACTCCCGGCGAGGTCGGCGAGATGTATCTGGGCGGTGACCAAGTAGCCCGGGGCTATCTGGGCCGGCCGGAGTTCGACCGGGACCGCTTCCCCGTCCTAGCGGACGGTACCCGGGTCTACCGCACGGGCGACCTGGCCCGGCTGCTCCCCTCCGGAGAGCTGGAGTTCATCGGCCGGGCCGATGACCAGGTCAAGGTGCGCGGATTCCGGGTGGAGCCGGCAGAGGTCGCACAGGCCCTGGAGAGCCACGACCGGGTCGACCGAGCCGTCGTCGTGGCCGCATCCCGCCGGAGGCAGACCGGCAAGGCGCTCTACGCCTATGTCGTGACCCCGCATCCTGTCGCCGCCGAGGAGTTGGAGCAGTACCTGGCCGGACTGCTGCCGGTCTACATGCTTCCATCAGCCATCGTGGCGGTACCCGAGCTGCCCTACACCGTCAACGGCAAGGTGGACGCTGCCGCTCTGCCGGACCCTTTCGCCGGCGACGCCCCTGCCCGCCCCGCAGCCAGGGCGGAGACCGCGGTGGACGCGGTGGAGGACGCCATAGCGCAGATCTGGGCGCGTTCCCTCGGTGTGGAACGGTCCCGGCTGGACGGCCAGGCGAACTTCCACCGTCTCGGCGGCGACTCCCTGGCGCTGCTGGCGATGCTGGCCGGCATCAGTCGCGAGGTACTCGTCGAGACGGCCGAAGGGGCTCTCATGGCCCAGCTGCCGAGCATCCTCCGGGAACCCACGCTGGAGCACGTCGCCGCGGTGGCCCGCGAGGCGGGCACCCTGCTGTAGGACCGGCCGGGCCACCGTGGCAGGCGTGCTTCTGCCGTCGGTTCTGCCTGTTCCCGGCCTTCGACGACCAGGATCATTGATGTGAGCGTGGGTACCGGCAGCAGCACCGGGACAAGGAAAGAGGTCACCGTGGATTCGCTGGCTGAGGCCCTCCTCCGAGGAGCGGGCCCGGAGGAGATCGAACGGGAGCCTCTCCCGGAGGAGTACCTCGGCGCATATCTCAGCGCTGCGGACCAGGGGATGTTCCAGGGTGTGGCCGACAAGGACGTCCGGAAGTCACTCCATGTCGGCCGGGTCCCGATGCCTGAACTGGCCCCGGACGAGGTCCTGGTCGCCGTGATGGCCAGTTCCATCAACTACAACACCGTCTGGTCGGCGACGTTCGAGCCGATTCCGACCTTCCGTTTCCTGGAGCGGTACGGACGCCTCGGCGGCCTGGCCGCCCGGCATGACCGGCCGTACCAGGTCGTGGGTTCCGACGCCGCCGGCGTCGTGGTCCGGACCGGGGCCGGGGTCAGCCGCTGGCACCCGGGCGACCACGTCGTCGTCTCCTGCATCCAGACGGACGACCACGAGCCCGCCACCCATGCCGACAGCATGCTCAGCGAGGGACAAAGGGCATGGGGCTACGAGACCAACTTCGGCGGCCTGGCCCACTACGCGGTCGCCAAGGCCAGTCAACTCGTCCGCAAGCCGGCCCACCTCACGTGGGAGGAGGCGGGCAGCAGCATGCTCACCGCCTCCACTTCCTATCGGATGCTCATCAGCGACAAGGGAGCCCGGATCAAGCTCGGCGACATCGTCCTGGTCTGGGGCGCCACCGGCGGCCTCGGCGCCTTCGCCGTGCAGCTGGTGCGCAGTGCGGGCGGTATCCCCGTCGGTGTGGTCGGCTCGGAGGCCAAGGTGGCAGCAGCCCGGGACCTGGGCTGCGAGGTGGTGGTCAACCGGAACGAGATCGGCCTGACCGGCGTGTCGACTCCGGAGCAAGCCGTCCAGCAGGGCAAGCGGCTCGGGAAGCTGATTCGGCAGCACGTGGGCGAGGATCCCCATGTCGCCTTCGACTACGTCGGGCAGGCGACCTTCGGGATCTCCACCTTCGTCGTGCGTCGTGGCGGGACCGTTGTCACCTGCGGCTCCAGTACCGGTTATCAGCACCAGTACGACAACCGCTACCTGTGGATGAACTCGAAGCGCATCCTGGGCTGCCATGCCGCGAACCTGCTCGAACAGGCCGAATGCGCGCGGCTGTTCAGCCTCGGCCGGATCTCCCCGGTCCTCTCCACCAGCTATCCGCTGACCCAGGTCGGCGAGGCCGCCCGGTTGGTCCAGCAGAATCAGCACGTCGGCAAGGTCGGTGTGCTGTGCCTGGCCCCCAAGGAAGGACTGGGCGTCACCGACCCGGAACTGCGCGAGCAGATCGGGGCCGATCGGCTCAACCCGCTCCGGCCGTCCTGCCACGGAGAGCGGGCCCGCTCATGAACACCCCCATCGGGACTCCCGCGATGCCCGAGGCGCCCGTGGTGGCGGCACGCCGCCTGCACAGGATAGGCATCGTCGGCTGCGGCGTGATGGGCGCGGGTCTTGCGGAGATCTGCGCCAGGGCGGGAACCGGGGTTCTCGTCAATGTGTCGAGCGACGAGTCCGAGGCTCGCGGCCGAACACGGATCGAACGCTCTCTGGCCGCGGCGACCCGTCGGGGAAAGCTGACTGCGACCGACGCCGAGGCCGTACGGAGCCGGATCTCCTTCACCACCGACATCGGCGAACTGGCCGACCGGCAACTGGTGTTCGAGGCCGTCCCGGAGAACGAAGCCGCGAAGCTCCAGGTCTTCCGCGCGCTTGACAAGATCGTCTCCGACCCCGGGGCCGTGTTCGCCAGCAACACCTCGTCGCTCCCGGTGATCAAGCTGGCCCGGGCCACCGAGCGCCCCGGCCGGGTTCTTGGCGTGCACTTCTTCAACCCTGCGCCGGTGCTCCCGTTGGTCGAGGTCATCAGTTCGCTGCTGACCGACGCGTCCGCGTCCGCGGTGACCGAGGCCTTCGTCACCGACGTCCTGGGCAAGACGGTCATTCGTTCCGGGGACCGTGCGGGGTTCGTGGTGAACGCCCTGCTGGTCCCCTACCTGCTCGCGGCGATCCGCATGCTGGAGTCCGGGTTCGCCACGGCCGAGGACATCGACACAGGGATGAAGCTCGGCTGCTCCCATCCCATGGGCCCACTCGCGCTGGTGGACCTCATCGGACTCGACACCATCGCTGCAGTGGGGCGCGCCCTCTACGACGAATTCCGCGAGCCCGCTTACGCCGTGCCGCCGCTGCTGGCCCGGATGGTGGAGGGCGGCCTGCTGGGGACCAAGACCGGGCGTGGTTTCTACACCTACGCCTGACCCCGGCTCAGCGCACCCCTGGAACTCCTCGTACCTCCGGAACGCCGAAGTCCACGGAAGGCGGAAGCAAACATGTCGCAGCAGGCCATCGGGATCCTGGCGACAGGATCCTATGTACCGGAACGGCACGTAGGGAACGAGGAGGTCGCCGCGCGGGTCGGGGTTCCCTCGGAGTGGATCGAGCGCAAGACGCAGATCGTCGGCCGCCGCTACGCGGCCGACGACGAAGCCACCTCCGACCTGGCGCTGCGCGCGGCGATCCCCGCTCTGAAGAGCGCCGGACTGCAGGCGGAGCAACTTGACTACCTCATCGTCTCGACCTCCACCCCGGACTCCCCGCAGCCGCCCACCGCGTACCACGTCCAGCGCGAGCTGGGCGCGGTCCATGCCGCCTGCTTCGACATCAACGTGGTGTGCAGCGGTTTCGTGTACGGACTGGCCCTGGCCCGCAGCCTGGTGTCCGACCGTCCCGGGAGCCATGCCCTGGTGGTCGCCGCCGACGTCTACTCACGCATCCTGGACTTCTCCGACCGCCGCACCGCCGTCCTGCTCGGCGACGGTGCGGGGGCCGCCGTCGTCGGCGCGGTCCGCGAGGGCTACGGGTTCCTCGGCTTCGAACTGGGCAGCCGCGGCGATGCCAGCGGCTTGATCAGAGTGGAGGCAGGCGGCAGCCGGCTGCCCGCCTCTCCCGAGACGCTGGCGCAGGGTCAGCACTTCTTCCGGATGGAGGGAAGGGACGTCAGGGACTTCGTGATGGCCAATTTCCCACCCGCGGTCGAGCGGCTGTGCGCCTCCACCGGCATCGCCCGCGAGCGCATCCAGCATGTCGTCCCGCACCAGCCGAACGGCGTACTGCTCACCGAGCTCATCGAGCGGTCCGGGCTGTCCCAGGCCCGTACGCACCGCACCCTGGAGCGCTACGGCAATGTCGGGAGTGCTTCCTGCGCGGTCACCCTCGATGCCGCGAACGAGGCGGACTCGCTCACAACCGGGGACCTGGTACTGATCGGCAGTTTCGGCGGCGGGATGTCCCTCGGCGCGGGGCTGCTTCGCTGGGGCGGCAGCCCGGACTGAACACCTCACGGGGTGGACTCCCCCGGCAGAACGCTGAGGGAATCCACCCGTTGCCGCTCACCGGCCTCAGGACGGTTCGGTGCCGTAGGCGAGGGTGCCGTTGATGTAGACGGTGACCTTGGGGGCGTCGGCGTAGGAGGTGTTGGTGGCGTAGCTGTAGTCGTTGGTCTCGGTGAAGTTGGACCAGTCGGTCTTGTTGAAGCGGTTCTGGATCTCACCGGTGGAGGCGCCTGCGGCGAGGCTGCCGGCGCCGGCGGTGAAGCCGACCAGGAGGTAGTGGTCGGCGCCGGTCTTGGCGGCGGGCACGGCGACCACCGAGTGGGTGACGTTGCCGGAGCCGATGACCGCGTAGTCGACGTTGGTGCTGAAGGTGTTCGCGCCGCCGTCGCTGGTGAACCAGTAGCGCATGGTCACCGTCGACAGGGCCAGCGGGGTGGTCCCGGTGTTGACCACCTGCAGGCCCGGCTTGATCTGGTTGTCGCCCGGAGAGGAGTCCAGGTTCTTGTACTGCGCCTTGACGGTGCCGGTGGTCACGGTACCGGCGCTGGTGGTGGCGCTCACCGTGCTGGACGCGGCCGAGAGGTTCCCGGCGGCGTCCGTCGCCACGACCGAGTAGTTGTACGCCGTGGAGGCGCTCAGCCCGGTGTCGGTGAACGTCGTCGCCGTGGTGGTGGTACCGGCCAACGCGCTGTTCCGGTAGACGTCGTAGCCGGTCACGCCGACGTTGTCGGTCGAGGCCGTCCACGACAGCGAGACGGTGCTGCTGGTCACTCCGGTGACGGCCAGGTTGGTCGGCGCCGACGGCGGGGTGGTGTCCCCGCCGGTGCTGCCGCCGCCCGCGACCAGCTCCCCGTACACCGCGTAGGCCATCGCGATGTCCGCCTGTGCCCAGAAGCGGTGGTACGTGAAGGAGGGCGCCGCACCGCCGTTGAGGTACGCCTGGACCTTCGGGAAGGACGGGTCGTTCTTGTACCAGGAACGGATGGACAGGAAGGTGGCCCCGGGGGCGATCGGGTCTCCGTTGGGCATCTTGCCCGACCAGCCGCTGGGCACGAACACCGGGTCGTTGAAGCGGCTGTAGTCGGTGCGGGTCTCCGGTACCGCGATGCCCTTGGCGTCGGCGAAGGTCGCCATCACGTCCAGCAGGCTCTTCGCGAGAGCCGTGTACGTGGTGTTGCCGGACTTGACGCCATAGTAGGTCAGCGCCTTGACGTAGGCCGCGCAGACGCCGACGTCGTTGCCGAAGGCCGCGACGGTGACGTGCAGCGAGGCGTTGGCCCCCGGGCTGCTCGCGTTCCAGGTGTCCGGCTGGCCGCTCCAGCTGAGCGTGGACGGGATCGAGAAGGTGCTCGACGTGACCGTGGTCTTGGAGGCGGCCCAGGCCATCCACTTGTCCAGGATCGTCTTGGCGGCGGCGTTCCCGGTCACGTAGTAGTACTCCGCGAGCCGTTCCATCGCCCAGGCCTGCATGCCGAACCAGTTGTTGCTGGGCGGGTCGTGGTAGACCGGCTCCCAGTCGTAGGCCATGCCGTAGAAGGTCGGGTCGCCCGCGGGCGGCGTGGCGTACGCGCCGTTCCAGCTGTTGGTGCAGCCGCCGGCGATGGCGCCCTCGGCGGACTGGAGCCAGCGGAAGAACTCCAGCTGCCGGGCCAGACTGCTGGTCCAGTCGCCCTTGGCGGTCGGCGACATCGGGGTCAGCGCGGCCACGTTGGACATCGCCCAGGCCGCGATCGGGTTCTGGTAGCCCTGGTGGGAGGCGCCGTCCCCGATCCGCCAGGCCCAGCCGCCGCCCGGCTCCGCCCCGCCCCAGGCGTAGTACCAGGCCATCAGGTAGTGCTCGGAGCTGCGCCCGGACCCGGCGGTGCAGCCGGTGGGGCTGGTGCAGCTGCCGATCTGCTTGAAGTACTTGTCGAACAGCGAGTAGCGCAGGTAGTCGCCCATCCTGGCGGCCTTCGCCGCCGAGGCGGCGACCTGGCTCGACGCGCCCTGGGCCGAGGCCCAGCGGTAGGCCCAGTACGCGGCCTGGACCGAACGGGCGTCGGCGTCAGGGGCGTTGGTGTACTTCCACTGGGTGGCGTAGGCGCCGCTCTGCTTCACGAACAGGTCGAGGTAGCCGTTGGTCCCGCCGTACTTCATCAGGTCGGTGCAGGGCTGCGGGATCGTCTCCCAGACCGACTCCTGGGAGCCGCGCTGGTAGCTGTTGATGTACGAGGGCCCGGTCGCGGTGGGGCCGGTCTCCGCGCCGGTGCCGGGGGTGTTGCCGTAGCCGTAGGTGTTGTCGACGTCCATCAGCCAGTGCATCCCGTAGATGTCCGAGGTGCCGTAGGTGGATGTCAGCTCGTTGGCCAGCGGGTCCTGACCGACCGACACCGAGGTGTCGAGCGGGCTGGGGTAGCTGCTGGGGTCCGGCCACTCGGGTGCGTAGGTGGCCGGCGAGGAGGGGTTGTAGGAGCTGTTGGTCGGCTGGTCGATGTGCTGCGGGATGATGTAGTGCTCGGCCGTCGTCCAGGCGCTGTTGAAGGCGGTCCAGTCACCGGTCACCCGGCCGTAGGTGGCCTCCAGCCAGAACCAGAAGCTGAACGCCTCCGACGTGGTCTGGTGTCCGTGGTCCGGCGCCTCGACGATCAGCGTCTCCACGGAGTGGAAGGGGATCCCCTCGGGGCTGAAGTAGCCGTTCGCCGCGTTCTTGATCTTGGCGTACTGGGTCAGGAACGCCTGGGTGTACGCGTCCGTCGAGGGGGTCACCCCGGGCAGGACGGATACGGATTGCGGGCGGTCCGCCCAGGCCTTGGCGATGACCGGCGCTCCGCTCACCGCCGCCATCGCGGTGCCGACCGCGGCGATGGCGAAACGCCTTCGGGACAGGGATTCGGACATGGCAGTCGTACTCCTTCGACGGCCGACGGGTCCGAGTCCGGGACCCGGCGGGCCGGGGTGGGGGAATGCTGAAGGGACGCGCTGTTCCGTGTGCTCACGGTGAGTGGTGGTCACCGGTGAGTGGTGGGCGCGACTGGGCGCGCTCCCATCCACAACAGGTACTGACCTCCTGTCAGGCAGGTGCGGACAGGGTGAATGTGGTGTCCCACAGGCATCGATTTCCATGCGGCTCGGTGGGAGCGCTCCCAATAGTTGGGGCTTTCCGGTGACACGTCAAGAGTTGTGACGCACGTCGGTGGCGAAGTCCCGAGTCCGCGAAGGGATGCCCAGATCTGCTCCCTGTCCCGAAAATTGACGAAGGGTCAGCGGTTCTGCAACGACCGGGCGACGGCGGAGATCGCGTCGGGACCGACCCGGCAGCAGCCGCCGACCAGGCGCGCGCCGGCCTTGACCCAGCCGTCGACCTGGTGGCCGTCGAAATGGGCGGCGCCCTCCCAGGCCCGGCTCTGCGCGTTCCAGGTCTCGCCGCTGTTCGGGTAGACGACCACCGGCTTGCCGGTCGTCTCGGCCGCCACTGCCACCGCCCGCTCCACGTCCTGCGGGTCGCAGCAGTTCACGCCCACCGCGATCACCGCGTCGACGCCCGCGGCGAGCGCGAAGGCCTCGGCCAGCGGCTGCCCGGCCCGGGTGCGCTCCCCGTCGACGCTGTAGCTGAGCCAGGCCGGGACGCCGAGCCCGTCGAGCGCGCGCAGCAGCGCCTCCGCCTCGCGCGCGTCCGGAACCGTCTCCAGGGCCAGCGCGTCGGCGCCCGCCTCCGCGAGCACCTCCATCCGCGGCCGGTGGAAGCGTTCCAGCTCGGCGACGCTCAGCCCGTAGTCACCGCGGTACTCCGAGCCGTCCGCGAGCATCGCCCCGTACGGGCCGACCGAGGCGGCCACCCACCTCGGTCCCTCGCCTGCGGCTTCACTGCGAGCCCGGTCGGCCAGTTCCACGCTGCGCCGCAGCAGCGCCGCCGCCTCGGCGCGCCCGAGGCCGCGCCGGGCGAAGCCCTCGAAGGTGGCCTGGTAGCTGCTGGTGATCGCAACCTGCGCGCCCGCCGCGTAGTAGGCGGCATGCGCCGCGACGATCGCCTCCGGACGGTCCGCCAGCAGCCGGGCCGACCAGAGCTCGTCGGAGAGGTCGTGGCCGGCGGCGGCCAGCTGGTTGGACATCCCCCCGTCCAGCACCAGCGGCCCCTCGGCCAGCGCGGCGGCGAGGGAGGAGGACAGCGGGAGGAGGGTCATGGTGCACCTTTTCTGTTTCTGCTTTGCTTTTTGTGTGACGACTGCTCAGTTGAGGCGGCGGAGCGGGGTTCCGGCCAGGTAGGCCTGGATGTCCTCGACGGCGTGGGTGAAGTAGGTGCGGTAGTTGCCCTCGGAGACATAGCCCAGGTGGGGAGTGGCCAGCAGCCGGGGCGCGGAGCGCATCGGATGGTCGGCCGGGAGCGGCTCCTGGTCGAAGACGTCCAGTCCTGCGCCGGCGATCCGGCCTTCGCGGAGCGCGGCCAGCAGCGCGTCCTGGTCGACGATGGCGGCGCGGGAGGTGTTGACCAGGTAGGCCGTCGGCTTCATCAGGGCGAGCTCCGCCGTCCCCAGCAGGCCGCGACTGCGGTCGCCGAGGGCGAGGTGGACCGAGACGAAGTCGCTGGTGGCCAGCAGTTCGTCAAGGCCGGCCGCGAGCTCGACGCCGACCTCGTCGGCCCGCTCCTTGGTGAGGTTGCTGCTCCAGGCCGTCACCTCCATGCCGAAGGCCAGCCCGACCCTGGCCACCAGGCTGCCGATCTTCCCCAGCCCCAGCAGCCCGAGTCGACGTCCGGCCAGGTCCGCACCGACCGTGCTCTGCCAGGGACCGCCACCGCGCAACGCGGTGCTCT
Source organism: Streptacidiphilus sp. EB103A (assembly GCF_041261405.1). Lineage (NCBI taxonomy): Bacteria > Bacillati > Actinomycetota > Actinomycetes > Kitasatosporales > Streptomycetaceae > Streptacidiphilus > Streptacidiphilus sp. EB103A. Next base: position 77,353 of record NZ_JBGCAQ010000018.1, read on the forward strand.
CGGTGACCAGGCCGCGGGCGAGGCCCAGCAGCAACGCCCAGGTCAGTTCGACCGGCGGGGTGGAGCTGCTGGCGGTGCCGCAGACGGTCACCCCGTGCTCGCGGGCAGCGTCCATATCGATCGACGCATTGCGCATCCCGGAGGCGACCAGCAGCCGGAGCCGCGGCAGCCGCTCGAACAGCGCGGCCGGGAACCGGACGCGCTCGCGCAGCGTGACGACGACGTCGAACGACTCGATCGCGCGGACGAGCTCGTCCTCTGTGGCGAAGTGCCCGGTGAAGCTGACGACGTCCAGTTCGCCGGCGAGCGGGGTCCAGTTGGCCATGGAGGTGGCGACGTTCTGGTAGTCGTCGAGGACGGCACAGCGCAGCTTCATGTCTTCAGCCTAAGAGACGAGCGACCCCAGTGGGGGTGCGGCCTGGCTGGTCAGCAGAGCGTTGGTGCTGGTTGGCGGCAGCTGTGGGTGGCTTACATGGCGCCACCGTTGCCGCCCTGAGCCGCGGCGGCGCCCCGCCTCCCCCGGGCGCCCGTAGCGCAGGCGCCGGTCAGGCGGCGCGGTGTAGGGAGGCTCTGGTGAGGCCGGTGGTGCCGAAGAGGGTGGTGGTGCGGTCGATGACGGCTTCGATGCGGTGGGCTCGGTCGTCGGCCGGGTCCAGGCTGAGCTGGTGCGGGGCCAGCTCGGCGGGGCGGATGCCCTCGGCGCGGAGGGTGATGCCGCGGACCCTGGCCCGCTGCAGGCCCAGGGCCTCGTGGAGCCGGTAGGCGGTGGCGGTCAGGGCCGGGGTGTGTGCGGTGGGTTCGGCGAGGGTGCGGCTGCGGGTGCTGGTGGAGCGGTCGGCGTAGCGGACGGTGAGGGTGAGCGCGCCGGTGGCCTGGCCGCCGGTACGGAGCCGGGCGCCCAGGTGGTGGGTGAGGTCGAGCAGCGCCCGCCGGTGTTCGACCGGGTCGAGTTCGTCGCGGTCGAAGCCGTGCTCGGCGGCCAGGGAGCGGGTGGGGGTGCCGGTGGCGACCGGGGTGGGGTCGATTCCCCGGGCGCGCTGGTGGAGTTGGCGGCCCGCGGAGGCGCCGAGGATGCGCTGGAGGGTGGGCAGCGGGACTGCGGCGAGTCGGCCGACGGTGTCCAGGCCGTAGCCGCCGAGGGTACGGGCGGTGGCCTGGCCGACCCCGGGGAGGGCGAGGACCGGCAGCGGGTCGAGGAAGGCCCGCGCGGCTTCGGGGTCGGCCAGGACGTGGATCCCGCCGGTGGTGGAGGAGTTGGCGGCGAGCCGGGCCAGCAGGGGGTTGGCGGCGAGGCCGATGGTGCAGTCGACGTCCTGCTGGACGAGGGCCTGGACCCTGATCCGCTTGGCGAGTTGGACCGCGTCGACGCCGAAGTAGCGCTGTGCGCCCCGGACATCGAGCAGGGCGGCGTCCGGGGGCAGCGGTTCGACCACGGGTGTGACGCCGCGCAGCAGGTCCAGGACCCGGTCGTAGACCTCGGCCGTGAGCGGGGCGGTGACGCCGGGCCGGTGCAGGACGACGTGCAGGATGGCGATCTGACGGTTGGTCATCCCGCGCTCCCGGGGCTGGAATGCCAGAGGCGGCGGGTGTCGGCGACCGGGCTGCCGGGGGTCTTGAGGTCGGCCCAGGGGTGGAGTTCGTAGCCGGTGGACATCCGGATGCTGCGGCTGGGCTGCGCGGGGGCGCCCTGCTCGTGGCCAGGTCGCCCGGGGCCGGACTGCTCGGGGCCGGGCTGCGCGGGATCGGCCCCGGCGGCCCCGGGCTCGGCGGCCCCGGGCTCGGCGGCCCCGGGCTCGGCGGCCCCGGGCTCAGGGGCGGCATCGGCCGCGAGGCGGGCGGCGACGGCCTCCAGGCCGCCGGTGCGGCGCAGTTCGGCCAGCTCGGTCAGGCTCCAGGCGGCATTGCCGACCACGCTGAGGCTCTGCCGTCCGCGCCGCTGGACGATGCCCCTGACCAGCAGCAGGCCGTGGTGGAAGACCACGGCGGCGCAGCGGGGGTGGCTGTCCTCGAAGAAGGCGAGGTCGACCAGGCCCGCGGTGCTGCCGTCGTCCAGGGTGGTGAAGATGACCCGGCGGCCGGAGCGGATCGGGGGCGTCTGGGTGGCCGCCCTGATGCCCGCGACCAGCACGGACGCGCCGTGGCGGGTCTGCCGCAGCCGAGCCGCCGAGGTGACTCCGAGCTCCTCCAGGAAGGCGTGATGGGTCGTCATGAGGTGTCGGGAGGCGTCGAGTCCGAGAATGTCCAGCTCGGCGCCGAGCCGTTCGTCGGCGTCGGGCTCGGGCAGGCCGGAGCGGTCGGCGGGCGCGTCCGGGTCGGCCGCGAGCAGTGGGAGCTGGCCGTCGCCGGGTCGGCCGCGGTCCTCCCGGTGCAGCTCGGCGAGCTGGAGCAGCAGGTCGCGCCGGCCCGCGCCGCGGGCGAGCTGGTCCAGCGCGCCGACCTGGACCAGCCGTTCGGCGAGCGGACGGGAGGGACGGGCCCGGCGCCAGAGGTCGGGCAGCGAGCCGTAGGGCTGTCCGACCCTGGCCGAGACGATCCGAGCGGCCTCGGCCTCGGTGATGCCCTGGACCTCGGACAGGGCCATCCGGACGCCCCAGCGTCCGTTCCGGGAGTTCTCATCAGACACCAGTTCGATTCTAAAATCCTGTTCGGACCGGTTCACATCCAGCGGCAGCACCGGCACCCCGCGCCGCCGGGCGTCCGCGAGCAGCAGCCGCTTCGGGTACATCCCCGGGTCATGGGTGAGGATCCCGGCGTAGAAGGCGGCGGCGCGGTGGGTCTTGAGCCAGGCCGACTGGTACGTCGGCACGGCGAAGGCCGTGGCGTGCGCCTTGCAGAAGCCGTAGGCGCCGAACGCCTCCAGGATCTCCCAGGCGCGGCGGATCACCTCCGCCGAGTATCCCCGCCTGCGCGCGCCCTCGCCGAACCAGGCCCTGACCCGGCCCTGGCTCTCCGGCTTGGACAGCCCGCGCCTGGCCTCGTCGGCCATGCTCCGGTCGCAGCCGGTCATGATGTGCATGATCTCGATCACCTGCTCATGGAAGATGACCACGCCGTAAGTCTCCTTCAGCGCGTCTTCCAGATGCTCATGCGGATAGCCGGGGGCACGGCGGCCGTGCCGGGACTCGATGAAGGGCTTGACCATGTCGGCCGCCACCGGCCCCGGCCGGAACAGCGAGATGTCCACCACCAGGTGCTCGAAGGTCTCCGGCTGCAGCCGTCCGACCAGGTCGCGCTGGCCCGGCGACTCGACCTGGAAGCAGCCCAGGGTCTCGGCGGAGCGGATCAGCGCCATCGCGGCCGGGTCCTCGGGCGGGACCTGCGCCGGGTCGTCCAGGTCGATCCGCTCGCCGGTGGCGCGGGCGATCTCGGCGACGGCATGCGCCATCGCCGACTGCATCCGGACGCCCAGGACGTCCAGTTTCAGCAGGCCGAGGTCCTCCACGTCCTCCTTGTCGAACTGCGACATGGCGAAGCCCTCGCCGGGGGTGGGCACCACCGGGGTGCGGGTGAGCAGCGAGGCGTCCGAGATGATCACGCCACAGGGGTGCATGGCGGTGCCGCGCGACAGCCCGTCCAGGCCCTCGACCAGTTCCCAGAGCGGGCCGTGGTCCTCGGCCGCGACGGCGCGCAGCTCGGGCAGTTCGGCGAGGGCGGCGCGGGCGTCCTTGGCCCGGATGTGCGGGAATGCCTTGGCGAGGCGGTCGATGGTCTGCGGGTCCAGGCCGAGGGCGGCACCGGTGTCGCGGATGGCGTGGCGGACCCGGTAGGTCTCCGGCATGGCCAGGGTCGCGGTACGTTCGGCGCCGAAGCGTTCGAAGATCGCCCGGTAGACGTCCAGCCGCCGGGCCGACTCCACGTCGATGTCGATGTCGGGCATGGCCCGGCGGCGGACCGAGAGGAAGCGCTCCATCAGCAGCCCGTGTTCGACCGGGTCGGCGGTGGCGATGCCGAGCAGGTGGACCACCAGGGACCCGGCCGCCGAGCCGCGTGCGGCGACCCGGATGCCCAGCGCCCTGGTGTCGTCCACGACCTGCGCGACGGTGAGGAAGTAGCCGGCGAAGCCCAGTCGGGCGATGGTGTCCAGTTCGTCGTCCAGGCGCTTCCAGTACTCGCGCTGGTCGGGACGGCGGTGGTAGCCGCGGCGGACCATCGCGGTGGCGCAGCGCGAGCGCAGCACCCGGTCGGGACCGCGACGGTCGGCGCCGACCAGCCCGGGCTCGGGGAGGTGCACCGTGCCCAGGCCCAGGTCGTCCTGCGGATCCACCAGACAGGCCGCGGCGACCTCGCGGGTCTCCGCGAGCAGCCGACGGGCCCCGTCGCGGCCCTGGCCTGCGGCGTCGGCGATCTGCTCGGCGAGCCGGGCCATGTCCCCGGAGTCCTTGAGCCAGCCCTCGCCGCTGTCCCGCTGCTGCGGTTTGCGGGCGTCGACGGGCACCAGCAGCCGGGCCGAGTCCAGGACGTCGGCGAGCCGCCGGCCGCCGGGGTCGGCGTAGCGGACCTGGTTGGTGAGCACGGCGGGCAGGCCCTGCTCCTCGGCGAAGGCCAGGGTGCGGGCGGCCAGCCGCAGGCTGCCGGGGCCGGTGCCCGCGGTGGCCGCGACCGGGTGGTGGACGGCCTCCAGGCGCAGGGCGCCGGGGAACAGCCGCCGCCAGGGCGCGACCAGCCGGGCGGCACGGTCCGGACGCCCGGCCGCGAGCGCGGCACCGACCTCGGAGCCGGGGCCGAGCAGCACGAAGAGGTGGCCGGCCGCTGCGTCGGCGATCTGTTCGAGATCGGGCCAGCCGAGGGCGGGCGTGCCGCTGCCGTCCGCGTGCGCGGCCGTGACCAGGGCGCACAGCGCGGCCCAGCCCGCCCGGTCGCGCGCCAGGAACACCCCGCGCGGGGCGCTCTCGTCGACGAACGCGCCCCCGCGCACGGGGGTACGGCGGCGCACGGCGGACTGGGGCTGCCCTTGGCCATGCGCTTGGGCCTGCGCCTGGCCGGGTGTCGCGTCCGCATGGCTGGGCAGTGCCAGGTCCACCCCGAACAGCGGCCGGACCCCGGCCTCCCGGCAGGCCTTGGCGAAGCGGACGGTGCCGGCGAGGGTGTCCCGGTCGGTCAGCGCGAGCGCGTCCAGATCGCGTTCGGCGGCGCACTCGGCCAGCCGCTCCGGATGGCTGGCCCCGAAGCGGGCGGAGAACCCGGAGACGGCACGCAGATGCGTAAACACCACAGCCGCCTCCTGCCAGTCACCCGCTCCCCTCCCCATCCGACCCTCGGACCACAGCCTTCCCATCCATCATAGGGGCATCTCTCGAACATGCATTCGATGGAATGTGTCGGATGAGCCGGGAGGAAGGGAGGTGAGTGCGACTGTTCAGCGCAACGAGTGGAGTCTATATAATGAGACGATCAGTCTTTTATAGTGGGATGCCCTTATGGTCTTGCCGTTCCATGACGCGAGCGACGAGCGGAGATGCCCCCGATGCCCAAGACGGTTATCCACGTGTTCCATGACGACGACGACTCCATCGCCACCGGGAGCCGCATCGCCCAACGGATCCAGGAGATCGCCCCCGACCAAGGCAGCAGCGTCGAGGTCCTCTGCTTCGGGCCGGCACAGCGCCGCCTCACGGACAGGGGCGACTCGGCAGCCGTCGCCACCTTCAACCGCCAGATCGACGAGCTCATCGCAGGCGGTGTCGTCGTCGGGGCCTGCATCAACGCAGCCCGCGCCGAGGGAACCGAAGCCGAGCTCACGGAACGTGGTTTCACCCTCCGAGTGGCCCGCGACGAATTCCTGCGTTTCACCCTGGAGGGCGCAACGGTCATCACCTTCTGACTCCGGCCAACGAACCCGCAGGTTCCGCTGATCTGGGTGATGGGCACTCAACCGGACGTGAGCCGTCGTGGTGGGCGCCGAGTGTCGGTGGCATGGACTACCGTCCGAGCTCGTCGTCGAAAGGGGGGCCATGAACACGCAGGCAGCCTGGTCGGGAGTGCGGGATCGCGTCACCGCGGTGGTGGAGGCCGAGCGTCGGGCACGCGGCCAGGGGCCGTCTCAGCTCCCGGTCTTCGAGCCGGTGCTGAGCGCGGCCGAGATCGCCGAGGTCGAGGCGCAGTTGCTGCGCGACCTGGCGGCGGTCTCCGGGCGCAGCCCGGACCGTGTTCGAGGGAGCCGAGGACCTGGCTGAGCGCAGCGATGACCTGCTGCGGCAGGGCTTGGGCCAATGACCGGCGATGCGCCGCGTATCGCGGTTGCCGACCCCCGTGGTCGACCGGCTGGTCTATGCCGAGGCCGAGCAGACGCTGCGGCGGTACCAGGGAATGCGGCTGGGGCTGGCCGACGCGGTTAAATTGGTCTTGCCCAACGCCTGCCGGCACCCGCGATCCTCAGCTTTGACAGGCACTACCTGCAGATCGCCCCACGCACCAAGCGCGACTCCGGGACCTGGGTCGCCCCGGGACCGCACCGTGCTTGAACGCTCACCGCCCAATCGGGGCATAGAGCCGAGGTGACACCGCTGCGCGATGCGAAGCTGCCCTTCGCCACGATAGGCGGCACGGGGATAGGTTCTGCGCATGGTGGGGAGTGCGGGGTGGCTGAGGGTGCCGGTGGGGGTGGGGGCCGGGCGGTGGGCGACGCGGGGGCGGTGTCGGCGGGTGTTGCTGGTCGCGCACAATGTGACCTCGGCGACCCGGCTGCTGGATGTGCTTCCGCTGTTCCGCGACGACCTGCGGGTGCAGTTGCTGGCGACCTGCACCGGATCGTCGGCGTTCCAGGGCGGGATGGCCGAGCTGCTGGCGGAGGTCGGGCTGCCGGTGCTGCCCTGGGAGCAGGCGCTGGAGACGCCGGTGGACCTGGCCGTCTCGGCCAGCCTCGGGGGTCAACTTGGCTTGATACAAGGGAAGTTGGCCGTTCTCTCGCACGGGGTCGGCTACAATAAGACGCTGTCCACACCGGACACCGGACACCGGACACCGGACACCGGAGCGCCGGTCTTCGGGCTCTCGCGCGAATGGCTCCTCGGCGAGGACGGCCGCCCCGTCGCGGACGCGCTCGTCCTCTCCCATCCCGAGCAGCTCGAACGGCTGCGCGCCGACTGCCCCGAGGCGGTTCCCGCGGCGGTGCTCGGCGGAGATCCGTGCTTCGACCGGATCCTCGCTGCCCTCCCCTACCGGGACCGCTTCCGCCGCGCGCTGGACCTGCGCGACGGCCAGCGGCTGGTCCTGCTGAACTCGACCTGGAACCCGGAGTCGCTGTTCGGGGACGGCGGCCGTGACGACGTCCTCCCCCTGCTGCTGCGGAGGCTGGCCGCCGACCTCCCGGCGGACGAGTACCGCTGCGCGGCCGTGCTGCACCCCAACATCTGGCACGGGCACGGCCCCGGCCAGATCGCGATCTGGCTGGACCGGGCCCGCCGGGCCGGGCTGACCCTGATCGACCCGCTGGAGGGCTGGCGGCAGGCGCTGATCGCGGCGGACGTGCTGATCGGGGACTTCGGCTCGGTCAGCTACTACGCGGCGGCGATCGGCACCCCCGTCCTGCTCGGCGCGGCGTCGCTGACGGCGCTGGGCGCCGGCACGCCGGTCGCGGAGTTCATCAGCACCGCGCCCCGGCTCGACCCCTACGCGCCGCTGGCCGGACAGCTGGAGGGGTTGCTGAGCCGGCATCAGCCGCTGCCGGGGCCGGCCGGGTTGACCACCTCCGAGCCGGGCCGGGCGGCGGCGCTGCTGCGGCGCACCTTCTACCGGCTGATCGGCATACCCGAGCCGGACGGCGGCCCCGCGCTGCTGGACCGGCTGCCGCTGCCGCCGTACCAGCCGCCCCGGCTGACGGCCCCGCTACGGGTGCTGACCCGCATCCGCGAGGCGGTCCCCGGGGAGGTGGCCGTGGTACGCCGCGCGGACGGAGGGCCGGCGACCGCCGGAGGAGCGGGCTGGGAGGCCCACACGGCCGTCCATGAGGACACCCTCGACCCCGGCCTGCTGGAGCTCGCCGATGTGATCGTCCGGGACGGACCCGCCGACGACCCCCGGCTGGGATCGCCGGAGGAGTGGACGGCCTGGGTCCTGGCCCGGCATCCGCAGTGCGCGCTGGCGGCGTACGCCACCGGTCCTGGCAGCTGCACCGTGCGCACCAGGGACGGGTCCGTGCTGCGGATCGACGCCGGCCCGCGGACGGCGGACCCGCTCGTCTTCGCTTCGGCGCTGCACGCCTGGCTGGCCGGGGGCGGTGAGGCCAAGGAGCTGACCACGGTACGGACCGGAGCACAACCGCACCTGGTGACGGTGACGGTCGATGGGTTCAGCTGTCCGGACTGAGGCAGCGCTCGCGCAGCCGCTGCAGATGCGCCAGGTGGTAGCGGGCCTGCTCGGCGGCGAGTGCGGTGATCGCCTCCTCCACCAGCGGCAGCGCGGCCGCGCGGGCGGCGGCGTCCGGGCTGCCGTCCAGCCAGGTCTCGGCCAGGTCGGTGAGAGTGCGGGCGGCGTTGTAGGGCTCGGCGGTGGCGGTGGCGCGGAAGAAGCGCAGCGCGAATCCCAGTGCCTCGCGCGCCTCCTGCAGGCGCCCGAGCCCGCGCAGGGCGCGTCCGCGGTGGCGCTGCAGCAGGGCCCGGGCGCGCGGCAGGTCGGACGCGCCCTCGCCGGCGGAATCCGGGCCGATGCCGTCGAGCACCCTGCCTGCCTCGTCGAAGAGGTCGGCCGCCTCCTGGAAGCGCCACTGGCGCAGCCTGAGCAGCCCCAGCGACTCGACGGCGGTGGCCCGGCCGCGCAGATGACCAGCCTGCTGCTCGTCCTCCGCCGCGGCCAGCAGCTCCTGCTCAGCCTCCTCGTACTGCTGCAACTCGACGAGAGCCAAGGCCAGTTGGGTGTGCGCTCGACCGGCCGTTCGAGTGCCGGGGAAGGCGGCTGCGGCGGCGCGTGCGCTCGCGCGCAGGGCGGGCAGCAGCTCGGTGTGATGCCCGGCCTTCAACTGGAGCGCCCACAGTGTCTCGGTGAGCTGGCACACGGTGGACGGGTCTCCGAACTCGTCCGCAGCACGGACGGCTTCCAGGAGGTTCCCGAGCTCGGCTTCCAGGGCGGCCATCGCGGCGCCGGGGTCCGCGAAGGAATCGGGGTCGGGAACGGCCTCCGCCGCCAACTCGGCGTAGAGCGGTCCGAGGTGCCAGCGCTCCGGCAGCAGCGTTCGATCGGCCCGGACGGCGAATCGCAGCAGCCCCTCGACGGTCCTGGCCACGGTCCGGGAGCAGGCCGCTATCCCGTCCTCGCGCACCGCACACTCCTCGGCATGCCTGCGCAGCACCGGGCGGTAGCGGTAGCGGGCGGCGCCCGCCTCCGTCCCGGTGTACTCCAGCAGCTGGCGGTCGGCCAGCGCTTCCAGCAGCGCGGCGGCCTCCGGAAGGCCGGTGCCGAGCGCGGCCGCCACCGTCCTCGGACCCAGCGAGGGCCACGGGCGCAGCGACAACCGGCGGTAGCCGGAGGAAACTTCGGGTGTCAGCTCGCGGTAGGCCTGTTCGGCCGCGGCGCGGACCGGATCGTTCGCGACACCGAGGAGCGGGGTAGCGGACAGCCGCGGCGCTGCGGCCCGCAGCGCGAGCGGGGAACCGCCGCAGCGTTCGAGCACGGCCGGGAGCGTGGCCCTGGCCGCGGCGACCGCCTGCTTTCCGGCGAGGTCGGTGAGCAGCCGGACCGCGTCCTCCCGGTCCAGCGGCCCCACCCCGATGCGCAGCGCGTCCAGGCCGGGCAGCGGGTGCCGAGCGACGACGACGGTGACCACCTCGGGTGCGGCGGTGAGCAGCGGACGGACCTGGGCCGCCGAGTGCGCGTGGTCCAGCACCACCAGCAGCTTCCGGTCCGCCAGCAGCACACGGAAGAGATCGACCCGGTCCCCGGTGCCGGGCGGCAGTTCCTCGGGGCCCACGCCGAGCAGCTGCCCGAGGAAGCGCTGGAGCACCACCGCCGGATCGAGCGCGGTCGCCGCCGAGTCGCCGAGCAGGTCGGCGTAGAGCCGGCCGTCGGGGAAGCGCTGCGCCTCCCTGGCTCCCCAGTGCACGGCGAGGGCGCTGGTGCCGATGCCTTCGGGGCCGTGCAGCAGGACCAGCCGGGGCCGGCCGTCCTGCCTGCGTGCGGCCTCACGGTCGAGCTGCCGCAACGCCTCGCGACGGTCGGTGAAGAACCGGGTGGAGGCGGGCAGGAGGTGCGGTGCGGCGGTGGCCGTCCCGGTCTGCGGGGCGCCGCGCATCCAGGCGGCGAGCGCCCGCGCATGCGCCGGGTCGCGCCGGGCGCCGTCCAGCAGCAGCCGCGCCACGGCCTCCCGTTCGGTCACCCCGGCCGGAGCCGGCACCTGCCGCCCGGCGACCCGCCGGGCCAGAGCGCCGACCGACTCCCAGGCCCGCTTGCCCGCCTCGTTCGCCATCCCGCCGCTGACCGCGCCGAGCACGGACGTCACCGCCGCAACTGACACCGGATCAACCATGCCGCCACCCCCGGTCTTCGGAGCCCGTCCGCCCCCTGGGCAACGGTAGCGTGAGGCCCCGCCGGGGCGGGGCCGATCATGACCGCTGCGCTCAGGGCTCGAAGCGGTAGCCCATCCCCGGTTCGGTCAGCAGGTGCCGGGGGTGGGCCGGGTCGCGTTCCAGCTTGCGGCGCAGCCCGGCCAGGTAGACACGGAGGTAGTTGGTCTTGCGCTCATGGCCCGGACCCCAGACGTCCAGCAGGAGTTGACGGCCGGTCACCAGTCGGCCGGGGTGCTGGACCAGCAGTGTGAGGATGCGCCACTCCGTCGGGGTGAGCCGGATCGGGACCGGGCGGACGGTGCAGCTCGCCAGGTCCACGGTGTGGTCGCCGATCACCGCGCTGCCGCCGATCGGCTCGTCCGAGGCCGGGCGGCGCAGCACCGCGCGGAGCCGGGCCAGGAGTTCGTTCATCGAGAAGGGCTTGGTCACATAGTCGTCGGCGCCGGCGTCCAGGGCGATGACCTTGTCGGCCGCACCGGAGCGTCCGGAGAGCACGATGACCGGGACCGCGCTCCAGACCCTGAGCGCGCGGATCACCTCGGTCCCGTCCAGGCCGGGCAGGCCGAGGTCGAGGATGACCGCGTCCGGCGGGCTGGCGGCGGCCTCGTCCAGGGCGCGCCTGCCGTCCGGGGCGGTGGCGACGGTGTACTGGCGGGCTTCGAGGTTGATCTGCAGCGCCCGCAGCATCTGCGGTTCGTCGTCCACGATGAGGACTCGGGTCACGGGTGCGCTTCTCCGTCCGGAGCCGTCGCGTAGGAGGACGCGGATGCGGGCGCGGATGCGGGCGCGGGCAGGGAGAGGACCATGGTCAGGCCGCCGCCGGGGGTGTCCTCGGGGACGAGGGTGCCGCCCATGGCCTCGGTGAGCCCGCGGGAGAGGGCGAGCCCGAGTCCGACGCCGCTGCCGTTGTCGGTGTCGCCCAAGCGCTGGAACGGCAGGAACACCCGCTCCCGGTCGTCCTCGGGCAGCCCGGGTCCGTGGTCGACGACCCGGAACTCGACCTGCCCGGCCAGCGCGCTCGCGGTGACCAGGACCGGGGCGTCGCCGCCGTGGCGCAGCGCGTTGGCGACCAGGTTGGCGACCACCCGCTCCAGCAGCGGGCCGTCGGCGAGCACAGCCGGGGCCTCCTCCAGGCCCTGCACCCTGAGGTTGGGCGGTCTGCCGTCCGCCAGCGAGTCCACCGCGGCGGACAGCACGTCCTCCAGCGCGGTGGGCTGCAGGTCCATCGGCAGCACGCCGGCCTGGAGCCGGCTCATGTCCAGCAGGTTGTCGACCAGGCGGTTGAGCTTGCCCAGCGACTCCTCGGCGCTGGCCAGCAGCTCCTGCTGGTCCTCGGACGAGAACTGGACGTCCTGGCTGCGCAGCGAGCTGACCGAGGCCATCGCCACCGCCAGCGGGGTGCGCAGGTCGTGGCTGACCGCGGCCAGCAGCGCGGTGCGCATCCGGTCGGCGGCCTTGACCGGCTCCACCTCTGCGGCCACCTCCGCCAGCCGCGCCCGGTCCAGCGCCGCCGCGACATGCGCGGCGAACGCCGCCAGCACCCGGCGGTCGGCGGCCGGCAGCGGCCGTCCGCGCAGCACCAGCACCGCGTCGTCCCCCACCGGGACCTGCTCCACTGCCTCGCCCTCCCGGGCGGGCTCCGGCCCGGAGCCGCCTTCACCCCCGGTGTCGCCTTCACCCTCGGTGTCGCCTTCACCCTCGGTGTCGCGCAGTTCGACGGACGCCATGCCGAAGGTCTCCCGCAGCCGGTCCAGCAGCGCTTCCACCGCGCTCGCCCCGCCCAGCACACTGCCCGCCAGCGCCGACAGCGTCTCCGCCTCGGCCGTGGCCCGCGCCGCCCGCCGCGCCAGCCGCGCGGCCCGGTCCACCACCACCGCCACCACGATCGCCACCACCGCGAAGACCACCAGCGCCAGCAGGTTGTTGGGATCGTTGATGGTGAACCTGTGGATCGGCGGTATGAAGTAGTAGTTCAGCAGCAAGGACGCGATCAGCGACGCCACCAGCGCCGAGATCACCCCGCCCAGCAGCGACACCCCCACCACCGCGACGAGGAACACCAGGATGTCGCTGGTCAGGTTGACTGTACCCCTGGTCTGGCTGAGCAGCGCGGTGAGCAGGAACGGGGTGACCAGCCCGGCCAGCGGCCCGGCGATCCGCCGCGACGGCGAGTGCAGCCGGCCCGGCACCGGCAGCCGCCGGCCGCGCCCGGACTGCTCATGGGTGACCATGTGGACGTCGATGTCGCCGGACAGCTCGACCGCCGTCTCCCCGATGCCGCGCCCGGTCAGCGAACGCATCAGGGCGCCGCGCCGGCTGGTGCCCAGCACCAGCTGGGTGGCGTTCTCGGCCCGGGCGAAGTCGATCAGCGCCCGCGGCACCGAGTCGCCCACCACCGAGTGGTAGCTCCCGCCCAGGCTCTCCGCCAGCCGCCGCTGCGCGGCCAGCGCCGCCGGGTTGGCGTCGGCCAGGCCGTCGCTGCGCGCCACGTGCACCGCGAGCAGGTCGCCGCCGGCCGCCCGCGCCGCGATCCGTGCCGCCCGGCGGATCAGGGTCTCCCCCTCCGGGCCGCCGGTCAGCGCCACCACCACCCGTTCCCGGGTCTCCCACACCGCCGCTATCCCGTGCTCGGCGCGGTAGTTCTGCAGCCCCTCGTCCACCCGCCCGGCCAGCCAGAACAGCGCCAGCTCCCGCAGCGCCGACAGATTGCCCACCCGGAAGTAGTGCGACAGCGCCGCGTCCACCTTCTCCGGGGCGTAGATGCTGCCGTGTGCCATCCTGCGCCGCAGCCCCTCCGGCGCCACGTCCACCAGCTCGATCTGGTCCGCCCGCCGCACCACCTCGTCCGGCACCGTCTCCCGCTGCGGCACCCCGGTGATCTTCTCGACCACGTCGTTCAGCGACTCCAGATGCTGGACGTTCACCGTGGTCAGTACGTCGATCCCGGCGTCCAGCAGCTCCTGGATGTCCTGCCACCGCTTGGCGTGCCGGCCACCGGGCACATTGGTGTGCGGCAACTCGTCCACCAGCGCCACCTCCGGACGCCGCGCCAGCACCGCGTCCAGGTCCATCTCGGTGAACGACACGCCCCGGTACTCCCGCGTCAGCCGCGGCAGAACCTCAAGACCGGCCAGTTTCTCCTCGGTGCTGCGACGGCCGTGGCACTCCACGAAGGCCACCACGACATCGGTACCGCGCTCGACCCGGCGCCGCGCCTCGTCCAGCATCCGGTAGGTCTTACCGACACCGGGCGCGGCACCGAGGAAGACCTTCAGCCGACCCTTGCCGCCGTACCGTGCCAACGGGCTTCCCTTTCCTGGCTTCCCCGAGCCGAGCCTTCACCGCGCCAACCGCACCATCCGCATCCAACGTCAGGAAACAGCACGTCAGGTGGGCTGCCGCGAAGGTTGACGGTTCCCTTGCGCGGGTCCGCCGAACCTTGACGGATTCTTGACGCCGGGCCGCCCGGACGGCTGCAGGGGTATGGCCCGGACGACCCCTTCTGACGTACCGTCAGCTAACGCTGCCCCGGGGAGGCCCGTCATGTCCCAGCACGCGAACGCCGACCGCCCGGTACCCCTCGACGAGTACCCGGTGCACCAGGTGCCGCTCTCGATGCGCCATGTCGCGACCGGGGACCGCAACGCCTACGACCGCTGCATCTTCCATGTGTTCGACCACGACGGCGGCGCGCTGCTGATCACCGGCCTGGGGGTCTACCCGAACACCGGGGTGATCGACGCCTACGCCACCCTGCGCACCGGCGACCGGCTGCACGCCGTCCGGGCGTCCGACGCGCTGGGCGAGGACCGGATGCAGCTGTCCGTCGGCCCGCTGCGGATCGAGGTGCGCAGGCCGCTGCGGACGTTGCGGCTGGTCTGCGAGCCGGACCCCAGTGATCAGGGCGCCGCTGCGGGGGGCGCCGGCGCCGAGGAGGGGCTCAGCTTCGACCTGACCTGGGAGGCGGAGTTCCCGGCCCTGTGGGAGCCGCACCATGTGGCCCGCACCGGCGACCGGCTCACCCTGGAGGGGCGGCGCTTCGTTCAGGCGGGCGCCCCCTCCGGCACCATCCGCGCCGCCGGCGTCGAGTACACCGTCACCCCGGACGGCTGGACCGGCACCCGGGACCGCAGCTGGGGCGTCCGCCCGATCCCCGGTGAGCAGCCGGGGCGCGCCGCCGAGGAGCAGCGCACCGAGGGCTTCCACTGGGTCTGGTGCCCGATCAGGTTCCAGGACCGGATGGTGATGGTGGTGCTCCAGGAGGACCCGGACGGCTACCGCACCCTCACCGACGCGGTGGCGGTCCACCGGGACGGCAGCGGGCGCAGGGACGAGCAGTTGGGCTGGCCGTACGTCGACATCGCCTACGCGCCGGGGAGCAGGGAGCCGCGCTCGGCGGTGATCCATCTCACCGACGCCGCCCGCAAACCGCTGGAGATCCGGGCCGAGGTGCTGCTCGGCAGCCCGCTGGCGGTCGGCGCCGGGTACCCGCCCGCGCAGGACTGGCAGCACGGGACCTGGCAGGGCCGGGGCTGGAGCGAACGCACGGTGTACCAGCTCGGCGACGGAAAGGGGCTGGGGCCGGCCGCCTACGGAGTCACCGACCATGCGGCGCGGTTCACCCTGGACGGCGAGGTCGGCTACGGGATCTTCGAGCACGGCAGCTTCGGCCGCCACGACCCGAGCGGTTTCACCGGCTTCGACAGCGTTGCACAAGACGCCGTTGCACAAGACGCCGTTGCCCAAGACGCCGTTGCGTCCGTGTCGGACGGGGGTCCGCGCTGATGCCGGCCGCGCCGCAGGCCCCGCGTCCCCGTACCACCACCCGTGACCCCGCCGAGCTGCGACGCCGCCTCGCGGCCTGGGTGGCCGACTGGCTGCCGGGGGCGACGGTGGGCGGGCTGACCGTGCCGCCGACGAACGGGATGTCCAGCGAGACGGTGCTGTTCGACCTGGATCGACCGGACCGGACCACCCAGCCCTGCGTGCTGCGGCTGGCCGCCGACACCAACGCCTACGCGGTGTTCCCGCACTACGACATGGAGCGCCAGTACCGGGCCATCCAGCTGGTGGCCGAGCGGACCAAGGTGCCGGTGCCGCGGCTGCTGCGGCTGGAGACCGACCCCAAGCCGCTGGGCGCGGCCGGATTCGTCATGGAACGGCTGGAGGGCCGGGTGCCTCCGGATGTGATGCCCTACACCTACGGCGGGAACTGGCTGTTCGACGCCTCCCCCGCCGAGCGCGCTCATCTGGAGCAGGCCACCCTGGAGGTCCTCGCCGGGCTGCACACCGTCCCGGCCGAGGAGGCCGCTTTCCTCGCGCCCACCGGTCCGCACGGGTCGTTCCGCAGCCCGCTGCGTCGGCATGTGGACGCGCAGCGCGACTACTACGCCTGGGTGGTGGACGGGCGGCCGCGCTCCCCGCTGATCGAGCGGGCCTTCGCCCGGCTGGAGCAGATCTGGCCCCAGGACGAAGGCCCGACCGTGCTGAGCTGGGGCGACGCCAGAGTCGGGAACATCGTCTACCAGGGCTTCGACCCGGTCGGGGTGCTCGACTGGGAGATGGCCTCGCTCGGCCCGCGCGAACTCGACCTGGCCTGGCTGATCTTCCTGCACCGCTTCTTCCAGGACCTGACCGAGAGTTCGGGCCTCCCCGGGATGCCGGACTTCCTGGAACCCGGCCGGATCTGCGCCCGCTACGCCGAGCTCACCGGCCACACCCCGCGCGACATGGAGTTCCATCTGCTCTACGCGGCGCTGCGACACGCCGTGGTGATGCTGCGGATCGGCTACCGGCAGCTGCACTTCGGCGAGGCGGAGGCGCCGGCCGACCCGGACCGGCTGATCATGCACCGGGCCCGGCTGGAGCAGATGGTGGAGGGCTCGTAGCGCACCGGCTCAGACGGCCACCGCCCGTGACGCCGTGATCTCGTAGCCCAGGGTCAGGGTGCGGCGGTCGTCGGCGGCCAGGGTGAGGTCGTAGCGGACGATGCCGTCGGCGTCCGCGCCGTCCGGCTGCGGCGAGCTGCGCTCCTTGTCGAGGCGGACCTCGACCGCGGTGATCTCGGAGACCGGGATGCGCTCGCGCACCACCACCGCCAGCGGCGGGGCGTCCGCCGGCGCGAAGCGGGAGAGCGCGAGCCGGACCGTACGGGTGATGACGGTGCGTCCGGTGACCGCCGTGGTGTCGCGGGACTCCTCGACCGAGCGGGTCACCCGGAAGGTGTCCTCGCTGCCGAAGGACAGCTCGGCGGGGGCTCCCTCGGCGGTGAACCGCAGCTCGCCGCGGCCGACGAAACCGCTGCCCCGGATCAGGTCGACGGGGCCGGAGAGCAGCACCTGGCCGGTGCTGTTCCGGAACCGGGCGACCTGGGTGACCAGGGCGGACAGTTCCGGGGCGCAGCTGTACTCGGCCGTGGCCGGCAGCGTCGCCGAGGCCAGCCCGATCCGGTGCGCCCGCCCGTCCGAGGGCAGGTCCACCGGAGCCGGCGCGACCAGCAGCCGCGCCTCGCCGCCGTCGTCCACCCCGGGGAGGGCGAGCGCACCGGCCGAGGAGGCGGCCGACCCGGCGGAGGACTCGGCCGAGCCGTCCTCCGCAGGGCCCACAGTCTGGATGTCGACCTCCCGCAGGTCCACCTCGATCGTCTTACGCTCCTCCGGGGTGCGGTCCACCAGCAGCAGGACGTCCTCGCCCAGCTGCGGCGGTTCGGCGGCGAGAGTGGTCCGGGCGGTGGAGAAGGACAGGTCCGCGCCGGTCCAGTCCTCGCCGGTGCGCTGCCAGGCGACCGCGTCGCACCGGAGCGCGAGCGACGTCCCGTCGGGCGACAGTTCGGCGCGGTAGGCGGGCCGCCAGAGCGCACAGGGGGTGAGGTGCACCAGTTGCAGCCTGGCTCCTTCCGGCAGCGGTTCGCCCACCTCGATCACCACGTCGACGAAGGCGGACAGCACCAGCGGCTGCTCCTCGGCCGCGTCCAACGCCTCCCGGGCGCTGCCGAGTTCGGTACGGGTCCGGTCGACGCGGCGCAGCAGCAGCCGTTGCGCGTCGGTGTGCCGGGTGTACTCGTCGTAGGCCCGGTCCAGCTCAGTCGTCCAGCGCTCGGGGTCGGCCGCACCGGCGCCGGCGCCCTCGGCGATGTCCCGGCGCAGCTCCTCCAGGAGCTGCGCCAGCACCGCGACCCGGGCCCCGGTGCGCTCCCGGTCGGCCTCCAACCGGCGCAGCTGCTCGCCGAGTTCGTGCACCCGGTGGCGCAGCGCCGAGGCGTCCGGGCCCGGGGCCCCCTCGGGCGGCGGGGTGTAGAGCCGGACCAGACGCACATCGCGGATCTCGGCCGCCGGACCCGCCGCTCCCGACGAAGCCCCCGACGCCGCCAACTCGGCACGCAGGGAGCGGTCCACCGCCAGCGGGCCGACCGGGCCGAGACGCAGCCGGTGGGTGCCGGCCGGCAGTCCGGCGTCGAGCACGGCGGTGCGCGAGAGCTCGGCCCGGTCCTCCAGCAGGGTCACCGCGGTGACCGGGCAGGGGATCGCGCCGTCCTTGGTCGTCTCGCCCATGCTCCTCAGCTCCTCCTGTTCGGCCATCAGAGCCTTCGGTTGCCGTCGACGACGGCCTTCGCCGCCGGGATCCTGACCGCGTAGCCACCATTCAACTGCCGCTTGGCGTGCGGCTCCAGGGTGACCCGCCAGACCCGCATCCCGCGCTGGTGCCGCTCGTCCTGCTCGGGCGGCACCACCGTCCACGGCGGCACCGCCTGCTGCTCCTCGACCTTGACGTCCTTGTCGCCGCCGACCGGGACCCGCTCGCGGACCTCCACGGTGACCGGGCGTCCGAGCCGGTTGGCGAGTTCGATCTCGACCGAGTGCTCCAGCACGATCGTGCCGCCGCGCAGCCCCGCCGTCGACTCCCGCATCCGGGTGTGCCGGGCCACCTGTACGCTCTCGACCACCCCGATGCCGACCCGGCGGTGCTGCCCGGGGGCGAGGGTCGGCAGTTGAACCGTCATCAGATAGGCGCCGTCCACGGTGACCTCGGCCGCCCCGGCCAGCAGGGCGTGCGGGCTGGTGTTTCCCAGCCGCACGGCCGCGTAGACCCGGGGGTCGATGGCCGGGACGCAGATGTGCTCGGCGGACAGCTCGACCGGGAACTCCAGCACCGGCACCGTGTGCCAGGCGCCGTCGGCGGGGACGTCCACGGTGGCCGCGGTGTCGTAGCGGTGGTCGAAGGACCCGGCGGAACTGCGGACCGGCACCGAGCGCGGCGGCAGCGCCAGCCGCGCGACGGACTCCGCCCGCCGCCGGTGCTCGGTCACGGACGCGCCGGGGGCCGCCGCCTCGGAGCGCAGCAGTCCGCGCTGGGCCGCCGGCTCGTCCGGACCGGCCAGGGCGAGCTGGGCGAGGTCGCGCAGGGCCTGGTCGGGGGCGGGTTGCTGGACGGCGGCCGCGAACTCCTTCTTGGCCTGGGGCGGCCCGCCGTAGCCGCCGGACGGACCGGCGGGCGCGCGCATGCTGCGCATCGGCTCCGCGTACATCGCTGCTCCCGGAGGCGGCGGACCTGCGGGCATCGGAGCCGCTTGCGGAGCGATGGCCTGCGGGAAGGGCACCTGCCCACCCAACGTGTCGGCCGATCGCGCCCGCACCGACCTCACGCTGCTCACGTCCAGGGACGGTTCCGAGTCCTCCTCGGCCCAGGCCGCGGCCGATCCCCCCGGCTTCGGAGCCGCGTCGTACCCCGTGAACAGCTCGCCCAGCCCGGCCGGGGGCTCCCGCCAGAGCACCGGGGCCACCTCGTTCTGCCTGCGGCCCAGCCGTAGCGAGCGGAGCTCGGGCAGTTCGGTCCGGCGGCGCAGGTCGGCGGTGGACAGGCCGAGCCGGACCCCGGTCCAGTCCTCGCCGGTGCGCTGGGCGACGACGGCGCGCATGGCCAGACTGCCGTCCGGGGTGTCGCTGTGGACGCCCTCCAGCCGCAGATGGTAGGTCGGCGTCCAGGTCGCGCCCGGGACGCCGTACTCCAGCTCCAGCTCGATCTCCGATGCCTCGCCGGCTCCAGCGGCTTCGGCCTGATCGAGCGTCAGCACCACCGTCGTACTCGGTCTGACCTGTTCGGTGGGCAGCGCGCCCGATGCGGCGCGCAGCCGGCGCCGGGCGATCTCCGCCTCGCGCCGGGCCTCCCGCTCGGCGTCCTCGGCCGCGAGCAGCCGCTGTTGCAGCTCCCCCAGCCGGGTGTCGACGAAGTCGGCCAGCGCCAGCAGCGCGTCCGCGGGCGCGCGCCGCGGCGGGTCGCCCCGGCGCGGGGGCGGCGGGACGGCGCGCAGCGCGGCGATGTGCTCCACCTGTGCGGCCAGCGCCGCCCGGGCCGCCCCGGCCGCGTCCGCCGCCTCCTCCGCCTCGTCGCAGGCGCGCCGGAGCGGCGACAGGTCCTCTACCGAGGGCAGCGCCGCCTCGACCTCGCGCCGCACATCGAGCACCCGCAGCCGCTCCGGCCCGGAGACGACGCAGGCCCGCAGGCTGTACGGGTCCAGCGCCAGCGGCAGCCCGCCGAGCGCGATCCGGAACGGACCCGGGCCGCTCCGGGCCCGGATCAGGGCACGGCGGCGGCAGACCGCACCCGAGGCGTACACCACCACGGAGACGAGTCGACTGTCCTCGGAAGAGATGTCGGACATCGTGCATGACCTCCTCGCCGGAACCTGCGTGCGAGCCACGTTAGACGCTGCCACCGACAATGTCCGTGCTGTCCCCGAATTGGCGGGCGGATCAGAGCGCGGCCAGCTGCTCCGTCAGGTCGTCCAGGCCGAACGCGCCCTGCGACAGCGCCTTCATGTGCCAGCTCTTCAGGTCGAAGCCGGCCCCCCGCCGGGCCCTGGCCCGCTCGCGGCCGGCCCGCCAGGCCCGCTCGCCGAGCTTGTAGCCGATGGCCTGGCCCGGCCAGCCGAGGTAGCGGACGATCTCGCTCTCCCGCATCTCGGCCGGGCTGCCGTTGTAGGCCGCGAAGAAGGCCGTGGCCAGCTCCGGGGTCCAGCGCTCGCCGGGGTGGAACGGGGAGTCGGCCGGGATCACCAGCTCCAGGTGCATGCCGATGTCGATGATCACCCGGATGGTGCGCAGCATCTGCTCGTCCAGGAAGCCGAGCCGGCGGCCGGGGTCGGTGAAGAAGCCGAGCTCGTCCATGAAGCGCTCGGCGTAGAGCGCCCAGCCCTCGGTCTCGGCGCTGACGCTGCCGAGGGTCATCTGGAACCGGGAGAGGCTGCCGGCGCAGCGCATCCGCTGGGCCAGCTGCAGGTGGTGGCCGGGAACGCCCTCGTGGTACCAGGTGCTGACGAGCTGCCAGGTCGGGAAGGTCTCCCGGTCCAGGGTGGGCAGCCAGGTCCGGCCCGGACGGGCGAAGTCCAGGCTGGGCCGGGTGTAGTAGGGCGCGGCCGCGCTGCCCGCGGGGGCGATCATCGCCTCGACCTGTCGCAGCGGCCCGTCCAGGTCGAAGTGGGTGCCGTCGAGCGCGGCGACGGCCTCGTCCATCAGCTGCTGGAGCCAGCTGCGGATGCCCTCGACGCCCTTGACCGCGTGCCCGTGCGCCTCCAGGTGCTCGACGGCCTCCAGCGGCGCGGCCCCGGGCCTGACCCGGTCGGCCTCGACCCGCATCTCGGCGTCCAGGCGGTGGAACTCGGTCCAGGCCCAGGCGTATGCCTCGTCCAGGTCGAGATCGGCGCCGGTGCAGTAGCGGGAGGAACGGAGGTAGTGCTCGCGCCCGGCGATGTCGGGCGCGTCCGCGGCGGCGGGGGCGTAGCTGTCGCGCAGCCAGTCGCGGAAGTCCGCGGTGGCGGCGGTGGCCAGGCCGGCGGCGCGGTCGAGCTCGGGGCGCAGCGCGTCGGGGCCCTTGGCCACGAAGTCGGCGAACCAGCTGCCGCCGGCGCCGCTGCCGATCCAGCCGTCGAACTGTCCGATCACCGTCTCCACCTGGCGCGGCCCGGAGTACAGCCCTCGCCGCAGGCCCTCTGTCAGTGTGGCCTGGTATCCCTGGAGTGCGGCCGGGGTGTTGCGCAGCTTCCCGGCCACGACCGACCAGTCCTGCTCGGTCGCGGTCGGGACGATGG
This sequence comes from Streptacidiphilus sp. EB103A, assembly GCF_041261405.1. Taxonomy (NCBI): domain Bacteria; kingdom Bacillati; phylum Actinomycetota; class Actinomycetes; order Kitasatosporales; family Streptomycetaceae; genus Streptacidiphilus; species Streptacidiphilus sp. EB103A. The sequence continues at coordinate 98,932 of NZ_JBGCAQ010000018.1, forward strand.
TGAACACCTGCCGGATCTGGTGCACCGGCGAGGCGATGTTGCTCAGCGAACGGAAGTGGTCCCCGGCCGCGTGGACGGCCCGGCGGGCGCCGAGGCGTTCGGCGAGCAGCCGGGCGCAGGCGGCCTCGGCCGGGTCGGCGCGCACGGCGGCGGGGAGGGCCGCGAGCGCCTCCAGGGTGCGGCGGTCCAGCTCGTCGGCGGCCTCGAAGCCCGCCGGAGAGAGGTCGGGCTGGCGGTCGTCGTCCAGGTTGACGCCGAGGCTCGCGGCGACCCCGGGGTCGAGGGCGGCGCAGGCGTCGACATGGGCGTCGGCGATCTGACGGGGCGTACGGGGGGCGTGGGGTGCGCTGGGTGCGGATGAGTCGGCCATGCCGTCATCCTGTCGCACCACTGCGCAGTGGTGACAGTCCGTCGGCGTCCGAACGGCTGGGCGAACGCCGGTGCGGTCGCCAGTTCCCGCCGGGGACGCCCCGGGTGATCGGATAGCAGGCGACGCCGAGCAGGAAGGCGGTGAGGTGCCCGAGATCGGTGAAGTCCCATTCCACGGCGAACAGCAGCGCGAAGAAGACCGTCGCCGCGCCCAGGTACCACCAGCGCAGTGGGCGCGCGAAGAACCAGGTGAGCACACCGACCGAGCCCGAGAGCCCATAGCTGACCCCGATGTCGATGGTGTGCGTGGTGCTGTGCGGAAGCCTGCCCATGCTGATCAGGACGCTCACGGTGCCCTCGCTGACCAGGGTGGCGACGATGTGCGCGATGGCGACGACGGCGAGCCAGCGCAGGGTGCCGAGCCAGCGCTCGACCGGGACGTGGAAGAGCAGGAAGAGCGGCAGCCAGTAGGCGAAGCTCGGGGTCGCGGTCCAGAAGGCGCTGCTGATCAGCACCTTGATCGGGTGGTGCCGCAGTTCGACCAGATTGGTGCTGTGGCTGAACAGGAAGTACCTCCGGAACCTCGGAGACATCTGCACCAGGGCGAAGGTGTTGGCCCCGAGGATGAGGAGGTAGAGGCAGGTCCCGGGGGCGGCCCGGACGAAGCGCCAGGCCGCGCCGCTCCATCGACGCGCCCATGGCGCCTGCGTCGTCGCCTCCGAAGTCATGCAGTCATTGTCGTGGCCCGTTCGAACCCGGCAGCACGGACGCGCCCGGGAAGGGGGATTGACGCTCTTGCTGACATGCAGTCTCATAAGAGGGAGGAGCCGGACCGAGGGAGGGCGTCGTCATGGCGGAGAAGAGCGGGTCTGCACTGCTGACCGACCGTGAACGGGTGGCGGAACGCCTGCTGGAGGCGTCGGCGAAGCACTCCTACGACCCGGAGACCGAGCTCGACTGGGACGCGCCGCTCGAACCCGGCAAGTGGTTCCTGCCCGAGCGGATGGTCTCCCTGTACGGCACCCCGATCTGGAACCGGCTCTCCGAGGAGCGCCGGATCGAACTCTCCCGGCACGAGGCGGCCAGCCTCGCCTCCGCGGGCGTCTGGTTCGAGGTCATCCTGATGCAGCTGCTGGCCCGGCACATCTACGACATGGACCCGCGCACCCGCCATGTCACCTACGCGCTGACGGAGATGGCCGACGAGTGCCGTCACTCCACCATGTTCGCGCGCATGGTCACCAAGCTGGGCACCCCCTACTACGGCCCCGGCGGGACCACCCGTTTCCTCGGCCGGGTGCTGAAGACCACCGCGACCACCCCCGGCGCCTTCACCGCGACCCTCCTGGTGGAGGAGATCCTCGACCGGATCCAGCGGCAGACCTTCCCAGACGAGACCGTGCAGCCGCTGGTCCGCGGCATCACCCGGATCCATGTGGTGGAGGAGGCCCGGCACGTCCGCTACGCCCGCGAGGAGCTGCGCCGGCAGATGGCGACCTGCCCGGCCTGGGAGCGTCAGCTCACCCGCACCGTCTCCGGCGAGGCCTCGGTCGTGGTGGCGCGGGCCCTGGTCCATCCCAAGGTGTACGCGGCGGTCGGGCTCGATGTGGAGGAGGCGATGCGCCAGGCGCGGCAGAGCGAGCACCGCCGGGAGACCATGCGCTGGAGCGCGGAGAAACTGACCTCGTTCCTGGAGGAGACAGGCGTGATCCACAGCGCGCTGGACCGCGCCGCGTGGCGCCGTTCGGGGCTGCTGGGCTGACGGCCGCCGGACCGGTCCGCACCGGCGCATAGGGTGGGGCCATGGACGCCCCCGCCGCCGCCGAGCCCGCAGCCGTCGAGCCCGCGCAGCCCCGTCCGCCCCGGGCGAAGCGGGCTCCGTACCGGCGGATGCCGGTGGAGCAGCGGCGGGAGCAGCTGATCGCGGTGGCGCTGGAGCTGTTCAGCCGGCACGCACCGGAGGAGGTCTCGCTCGACGACGTGGCGGTCGCCGCCGGAGCCTCCCGTCCGCTGGTCTACCGCTACTTCCCGGGCGGCAAGCAGCAGTTGTACGAGGCCGCACTGCGCACCGCCGCCGACGAGCTCTCGGCCCGCTTCGCCGCGCACACCCACGGCGGACCGGCCGAGCGGCTCGGGCACGTGCTGGACCGGTACTTCGGCTTCGTCGGCGACCACGCCGCGGGCTACGGCGCGCTGCTGCGGGGCGGCTCCGCCACCGAGACCGAGCGCACCACCGCGATCGTGGACGAGGTGCGCCGGGCCGCCTACCGCAACATCGTCGAGCAGCTGCGGGTCGAGCACCCCGGCCCCCGGCTCGCCCTGCTGCTGCGCTCCTGGATCTCGGTGGTGGAGACGACGGCGCTGACCTGGCTGGACAGCGGCCGTCAGGAACCGGGAGAGCCCGGCGTGGGCTCCGCGGCGGAGCTGCGGGACTGGCTGGTGGACGAGTTCATGGCCATGTTCGCGGTGTCGGCCCTGCACGATCCGCAGTGCGCGGAGGTGCTGCGGGGGATGTCGGGCGGTGGCGCGGGGGGTTTCTGATGGACCTTGGCTGCGGCGTCTGCCTGGTTGGCCGCGCAGTTCCCCGCGCCCCTAAGGGTCTGCAACTGGCCCAGTTGCACTACCTCAGGGGCGCGGGGAACTGCGCGATCAACCAGGCAGACGCCGCAGCCGAAGATCCGTCAGGAACCCGCGCCTCAGGCCTTGCCCAGCGTTTGCCGCATCGTGCCGAGGCCGTCGATGGAGAGTTCCATGACGTCGCCCGGCCGCAGGTACGCCTTGTCGGGCCGGCCCATCGCCACCCCGGCCGGGGTACCGGTGTTGATCACGTCACCGGGCTCCAGCACCATGAACTGGCTGATGTACCAGACGATGTGACGCACCGTGAAAATCATGTCCGCGGTGCTGCCCTGCTGCCGCAGCTCCCCGTTCACGGTGGTGCGCAGCACCAGCCGCTGTACGTCGGGGATCTCGTCCGGGGTGACCAGCCAGGGGCCGAGCGGGTTGAAGGTCTCGCAGGACTTTCCCTTGTCCCAGGTGCCGCCGCGCTCGATCTGGAACTCACGCTCGGAGACGTCGTTGCTGAGCGCATAGCCCGCGATCACCGAGTCGGCGTCCGCGGGCGCGTCCAGGTACCGGGCGGTACGCCCGATCACGATCGCCAGCTCGACCTCGTAGTCGGTCTTCTCACTGCGCCGCGGCACCAGCACCTCGTCGTCGGGGCCGACGACGGTGCTGCTCGCCTTCATGAAGAGCACCGGTTCGGCCGGGATCTCCGCCCCGGCCTCGGCCGCGTGGTCCCGGTAGTTCAGGCCGACGCAGACCACCTTGGGCGGACGCGCCACCGGCGCGCCGATCCGCTGCCCGGCGAGCTCCAGCAGCGGCAGCCCGCCCTGCTCGGCCAACTCCGCCAGCGCCGCGGCCCCGCCGTCGAGCAGCCGTCCGAGGAAGCGGCCGTCGATGTCCGGCGTGACGCCGGACAGGTCGTACGCCGTCACGCCGTCGCTCCCCAGGAGGGCGGGTCGTTCCGCGCCCGAGGGTCCTACGCGCAGGAATCGCACCTGCACCACCACCTTTGCGATCAGGACGGTCCGGTCGTCCACCGTCGCCAGGAGGTCCGATCTATATCAACTTCGGGAACGATCCGTCCAGCCTGCGCCACCATCCGGACGGTCCTCCCCCGCCAGCATCGACATCACCACCGCGTCCACCCACTGCCCGTCCCACCGCAACGCGTCCCGCAGCACGCCCTCCGCGCGGAAGCCGGCCTTCTCGTAGGCCCGCCGGGCGCGCGGATTGAAGGCGTACACCTCCAGCGAGATCCGGTGCAGCCCCAGCTTCTCGAAGCCGTAGCCGCAGATCAGCCGGGTCGCCTCGGTACCCAGGCCGCGGCCGTGGGCGCCGGGGGCGAGCGCGATGCGGAAGTTGCAGCTCTCGTTGGGGCCGTCCCACTGGTTCAGCACCGCCTCGCCCACGCACTGCCCGGTGCCGCGCTCCACCACCGCGAGGTCCAGCCGGTCGTCCTGCCCGATCCGGGTCCGGTACCAGGCCTGGAGCCGCGCCTCCTCCGGCGCCCCGCTCTGGCTCCCGGTCAGCCGGGCGACCTCCGGGTCCGCCAGCATCGGCCGCAGCGCGGGCAGGTCCAGCTCGGTCACGGCCCGCAGCAGGACCAGGTCACCGCTGAGGACCGGCTTGGTGAGGAAGTCGGGGCGGGGGCGGGCTTCGTGCTGATCGTCGTCCATCCCCGCATCCTGCCCACCCCGGGCGCCACTCAGTGCTTCAGCACCCGCTTCTCCCCCGCAGGCACCGCGAAGGGCAGGGTGTTGCCCGGGGGCGGGAAGGGGCAGATGAAGTGGTCGGCGAAGGCGCAGGGCGGCAGATAGGCCCGGTTGAGGTCGAGCACGGTCGCGCCCGCCCCGGCCGAGGGGGCGGGCAGGGCGAGGAAGCGGAAGCGGAAGGCGCCGTCCCGGTCGCTCCCCGCGTCGGCGAAGACCGCGCTCAATGTGCCGTCCTCGCCCTGGCTGACCTGCAGCGTGGTCTCGACGGCCGCGCCGGGCGCGGTGAAGGCGACCGTCCCGGCCAGAGCGAGGCCCCGCTCGCGGCCGTCCGCGTTGCCCACGGCGACCCTACTGACCTCCTGGTACGGGGTGAAGCGGGCCGGCAGCGACCACTCCGGCGCGTACGGGTGGGCGTCGATGCCGGCGAAGGAGGCACGGGCCTCGGAGGCCGGGTCGAAGACCCGGACCGCGTACTCCCCCTCGCGCAGGATCAGCAGCAGCCGTCGGCCGCCGTGGCTGAGCAGGGACGGCTTGGGCGCGGTGTCCGGACAGAGCCGGACCGAGCCGTCCAGCCGGGTGTTGTCGACCTCCAGGCCGTCGTGCCGGGCCGCGGTGAGGATCACACAGCTGCCCTGGAGCTCCCAGCGCCCCGGCACCCCGGGCACGCCCTCGCGCAGGTCGGCCAGCCAGTACGTCCCGGTGAGGGCGAGCGGGCCGTGCGGGGCGCGGGCCTCCACCACGCGGTCGTCGCGCCAGCGCTTCCATGCGTCCAGGCTGCTGCTCACTGGTGTACCTCCGGTACAGGTCGGAATGGGCGAGGGGGACGAATGTACGAAGGCCCGGCGATCGTTCTGCATTCCCATGATCCCATCGACGGCCGGGACGGAACGGAACGGTTTCCCCGAGTGGTACCCACCGTCCCGCACGGCGCACACCTCCCGGCGGTCGACGGGACGGGGACAGCCCGGGCAGGAGCGGTCAGCTCGGCGCTGTGTCTGACGATCCGACTGACGACCGCCGACGGCGGTCATACCCTGGGACGCATGGCGTCCAGTCCCGGCCCGCAGCCCCACCTGGTGACCGTCCCCGACCTGATCGGTCTGTCCCCGCAGCAGGCCCGCGACTTCGCGCGGCGCGCCCAGCTGATCGCGGTGGGCCCCGATCCCGACGCGCCGCCGTCCATGGACGGCGTGGTCTCCGGGCAGTCTCCCGCCGCGGGATCGCTGGCGGCCCGCTGGTCGTCGGTGGTCATCTGGACGATCCGCCGCGGCGGCGGCCCGGGCGACGCGGGCGTCCGCGAGCCGCGCAACCCCAGCCCGCCGCCGCTCGAGGTCTCCGTCCACGATCCCGAGCCGCTGCCCGAGCCGCCGATGGGCCATGTCACCGTCGAGCAGTTGGAGGAGCCGGCCGGCGAGTAGCCGCCTGATACCTGTCGCGTGCTGGACCTCACCGTTCCGGATGCCCTCCGGCAGTGAAAGACTGGAGCGATTGAGCGGTCCCGGCAGTGGCAGGCTGCCCGCAACCCGAGGTAGGACGACATGGCCGGCAAGGCTCCCGCACAGGATCCGGCGCAGGACAGCCCCGAGGTCTCGGCGCCCAAGCACGCGGCAGCCGGCCTCCCCGCCCTGTTCCACACCACGAAGATCGCCAACGCCCAGATGGGCGCCACCCGCGCGGTCCGCACCCTGCTGAAGCTGAACCAGCCGGACGGCTTCGACTGCCCCGGCTGCGCCTGGCCCGAGCCCGACCACACCCATACGGCCGAGTTCTGCGAGAACGGCGCCAAGGCCGTCGCCGAGGAGGCGACGCTGCGCACGGTCGGCCCGGAGTTCTTCGCCGAGCACCCGGTCGCCGACCTCGCCGAACGCTCCGGCTACTGGCTCGGCCAGCAGGGCCGGCTGACCACGCCGATGCTGCTGGACGAGGGGGCGACGCACTACACCCCGATCGGCTGGGAGGCCGCTCTCGCGCTGGTCGCCGACGAGCTGAAAGCCCTCGACACCCCGGACGGCGCCGCCTTCTACACCTCCGGCCGCACCAGCAACGAGGCCGCCTTCACCTTCCAGCTGCTGGCCCGTCAGTTCGGCACCAACAACCTGCCGGACTGCTCCAACATGTGCCATGAGTCCTCGGGTTCCGCGCTCACCGAGACCATCGGCATCGGCAAGGGCAGCGTCCACCTCAAGGACCTCTACCAGGCCGACCTGATCATCGTCGCCGGGCAGAACCCGGGCACCAACCACCCGCGGATGCTCTCCGCGCTGGAGCGCGCCAAGCGCGCCGGGGCCAAGGTCGTCAGCGTCAACCCGCTGCCCGAGGCCGGCCTCGAACGCTTCAAGAACCCGCAGAACGCCCGCGGCCTGGTCGGCAACGGCACCAAGCTCACCGACCTCTTCCTGCAGATCCGCCTCGGCGGCGACCTGGCCCTGTTCCGCGCGCTCAACCTGCTGCTGCTGGAGGCCGAGGAGAAGGCCCCCGGCACCGTCCTGGACCACGCCTTCATCGAGGAGCACTGCCACGGCTTCGACGCGTGGGCCGAGGACGCCCGCAGCACCGACTGGGACCAGGTGCTGGCCGCCACCGGCCTGCCCGAGCAGCAGATCCGCGAGCTGGCCGAACTGACCCTGGCGTCGGAGAAGGTCATCGTCTGCTGGGCGATGGGGCTGACCCAGCACAAGCACTCGGTGCCGACCATCCGCGAGGTCGTCAACTACCTGCTGCTGCGCGGCAACATCGGCCGCCCCGGGGCCGGGGTCTGCCCGGTGCGCGGGCACAGCAACGTCCAGGGCGACCGCACCATGGGCATCTTCGAGCGCCCGAGCGCGGCCTTCCTCGACTCCCTCGGCAAGGAGTTCCACTTCGACCCGCCCCGCGAGCACGGCCTGGACGTGGTCGACACCATCCGCGGCATGCGCGACGGCACGGTGAAGGTCTTCTTCGCGATGGGCGGAAACTTCGTCGCGGCCACCCCGGACACCGAGGTCACCGAGGAGGCGATGCGGAGCTGCCGCCTCACCGTCCACGTGTCCACCAAGCTCAACCGCTCCCATGTGGTCACCGGCGCCCGGGCGCTGATCCTGCCGACCCTGGGACGCACCGACAAGGACATCCGCGAGAGCGGCCCGCAGCAGGTCACCGTGGAGGACTCGATGGGCATGGTGCACGCCTCCCGCGGCGCGCTGAAGCCCCCCGCCGCCGACCTGCTCTCCGAGACGGCGATCATCTGCCGGCTGGCCCGGCTCACCCTGGGCCCGGAGAACCCGGTCCCCTGGGAGGAGTTCGCCGCCGACTACGGCACCGTCCGGGAGCGGATCGCCCGGGTGATCCCCGGCTTCGAGGACTTCAACGAGCGGATCAAGCAGCCGGGCGGATTCGCCCTGCCGCACGCCCCCCGCGACCGGCGGGCCTTCCCCACCGCGACCGGCAAGGCCAACTTCACCGTCAACGCGCTGACCGCGCCCGAGGTCCCCGAGGGCCGGCTGCTGCTGCAGACGCTGCGCTCGCACGACCAGTACAACACCACGATCTACGGCCTGGACGACCGCTACCGCGGGATCAAGGACGGCCGCAGGGTGGTCCTGCTGCACCCCGACGACGCCGCCGAACACGGCCTCGCCGAGGGCGCGCTGGTCGACCTGGTGAGCGAATGGGCGGACGGCGTGGAGCGCAGGGCGCCGCACTTCCGGGTGGTGCTCTACCCGACCGTGCGCGGCTGCGCCGCCGCCTACTACCCCGAGACCAATGTGCTGGTGCCGCTCGACAGCACCGCCGACACCAGCAACACCCCGACCTCCAAGTCCGTGGTCATCCGCTTCGCGGAGGACTCGGGACCGAGGGCCGTTCGCGGCTGATTCAGTCCGCTGATTCAGTCCGCCCGGGGTCCGGCTCAGTTCGAGGCTGAGCCGGACGGCGTCACGACCGCGGCCGAGGCCGCGACCGACGAGGCGTTCGCCGACGGCGTGACCGAGGGCGAAGACGACGCCGAGGCACTGGCGCTCGCACTGGCCGAAGCCGAAGCCGAGGCACTGGCCGAAGCCGTCGCCGACGGGCTCGCCTTCGCGCTCGCCGTGGCCGAGGGCGAGCTCGACGACGACGGCGCGCTGCTCGCGGACGAGGTGCCGCCCGGCGCGGTCGTGGACGTGCCGCCGCTCGACGAACCGCCGCCCGTCGTGCCGGTGACCGGGCCGGGGCTGATCGGCTGGGCGCCGGTCGCGCCCGCCGGGATCGTCGGCGCGGTGTAGGAGCCGAGCGAGGGGCTGTTCGGGTCGGGCCGCACCGCGCCCAGGATCGGGTTCTCCGCCATCGGCGTCACATGCACCACCGCACCGGTGTGCGGCGCCTGGATCACCAGGCCGCCGCCGATGTAGATGGCGACATGGCTGGCGCCGCTGAAGTAGACGATGAGGTCGCCGGGGCGCAGCGCGCTCAGCGGCACGTGGGTCAGCTGCGCCCACTGCTCCTCGCTGGTGCGCGGGATGGCCACACCGGCGTGCAGCCAGGCCTGCGAGGTGAGCCCGGAGCAGTCGAACCCGGCCGCGTAGGGACCGGTGCCGCCCCAGACGTACTCGGCGCCGAGCTGCTGGAAGGCGTAGGCGACGGCCGCCGCCCCCGCGGCCGAGGGCTTCAGATTGCCCTTGCCGAGCACGCCCGAGGCCAGCAGCGCGGTCTGGGCCGCGTTGGCGTCCTTCTGCTCCAGCAGCGAGAGTTCCTGCTGCTGGGCGCCGGTGAGCGTGGCGACCTGGGTGCGGATCTGGTCGAGCTTCTTGTTGATGGTGTCGCGCTGGACGGCCTGGGCGGCGACCAGTTGCGCCGCGTGCGCCTTGGCCGCGACCGAGGCGGCCTTCGCCTGCACCAGTCCGGCCTGGTCGGTCCTGAGCTGCGCGAGGAAGGCGGCCTGGGACTTCCCGGCCATCGAGAGCAACTCTCCGGTGTGCAGCGCCTGCTCCGGATCCTTCGCCGTGAGCAGCTGACCCAGCTGGGAGAGCTCGCTGTTGCGGTACTGGGCCGCGGCCAGCTGTCCGGCGATGGTGGTGCCGTTGTCCACCGAGATCTGCGCGTTGTCGACCAGCACCTGGAGTTCGGCGTCGTCGGCGTTGGCCTGCTTGAGCTGCTCGGAGAGCTGGTCGTACTGCTGCGTCGCCGCCTCGGCCTGCTGGTAGGTGGCGTGCAGCTGGTCCAGGATCGGCTGCAGTGTCTTCTCGGCCTGGGTGAGCGCGTCCACCGAGCCGTTCGTCGCGGTCGCCGTCGCGGTGGCGGTCGCCGTCGAGCCTGCGGCGAAGGAAGCGCCGGCCGTCGGCAGGACCACCAGTGACGCCGCAACCAGCAGCAGTCCGCAGCGGACGACCCCGCTGAGCCAGGGCCTGGTGTCGGCGTTCAGCGAGCCCGCCCCTCCCGCCGTGCCCTGAATCCTGCTCTGAATCCTGACCCGCGTTGCGCCGCTGACCCTGCCCCTGCTGCCGCCACCTGTGCCCCGCACCGACATTCCCCTCGCTCCCCGTGCACTGCCCCGGAGATCCTTCCATGCCGTACCGACATACGGCAGTGGCCGTCCAGCTTTCTCACCTGGATCTCAGCCGCAACCGGCCTCCAGGGCCGAAGCCGTGCCCAGCGAAGCAGCGGCAGATGAATGTGACACAGCTCTCTCTGGAAGGCCGGTTGAACGAAACCGTCTCCCACTCCCCAGACGCCCCATGGCGGTGCGCCCCGATTCGCCCCGTTTCGGTGTCCCCATCAACTTCAGATCGGCCGTGAGTTCACCTTCCGTTCACCCGATGTCCCTACGGTCAGCCACGACAATTCCGCTGAGACGATTGTTTGGTAATGGAACACATCTCGTTCCTGGTGACCGTCGTGATCATCACGGCCCTCGCCTTCGACTTCACCAATGGCTTCCACGACACCGCCAACGCGATGGCCACCTCCATCGCCACCGGCGCGCTGAGGCCGAAGGTCGCGGTCGCGATCTCCGGCGTGCTCAACCTGGCCGGCGCGTTCCTCTCGGTGGCCGTCGCCAAAACGATCTCCGGCGGACTCGTCGACGAGAAGGCAGGCATCCGGCCCGCGGTCGTCTTCGCCGCACTGATCGGCGCCATCATCTGGAACCTGGTCACCTGGCTGCGGGGCATCCCGTCCAGTTCCTCGCACGCCCTGTACGGCGGGCTGATCGGCGCCACGCTGGTGTCGGTGGGGATGCACGGCGTGCACTTCGACGTCGTGGTCACCAAGATCCTGATCCCCGCGGCCGCCTCGCCCATCGTGGCCGGGGTCGCCGCCTGGGGGGCGACGAAGATCGCCTACCGGACCACCGCCAAGGGCAGCGAGAACGTCAACACCAAGGGCTTCAAGGCCGGGCAGATCGCCTCCGCCTCCTTGGTCTCCCTGGCCCACGGCACCAACGACGCCCAGAAGACCATGGGCGTGATCACCCTGACCCTGGTCGCCGCCGGTGCGGTCGCCCCCGGGTCCAACCCTCCCACCTGGGTCATCGTCAGCTCCGGGCTGGCCATCGCGCTCGGCACCTACATCGGCGGCTGGCGGATCATCAGGACCCTGGGCAAGGGCATCGCCGAGATCGAGGCCCCGCAGGGCTTCGCCGCGCAGACCGCCTCGGCCACCGTCATCCTCACCTCCTCCCACATGGGCTTCGGCCTGTCCACCACCCAGGTCTGCTCCGGCGGCATCATGGGCGCGGGCAAGGCCGGCCGCACCGGCCGGGTCAACTGGTCCACGGTCCGGAAGATGGCCTACGCCTGGGGCCTCACCCTTCCCGCCGCAGGGCTGCTGGGCGGCGGCGGCGCGCTGCTGGTCGACCGCGGCGCCGTCGGCGAGGTGCTGCTGGCGCTGATCGGCGTCGGGGCCAGCGTCTGGATCTACCTGCTCTCCCGGCGCCAGCGGATCGACGCCGGCAATGTGGTGGACGCCACCACCGTCGGCGACGGGCCCACCCCGCTCACCACCGTCCCGGCCGCCACCGGCCCCATCGCGGCCTAGGAGGTCCACACCATGAAGATCCACTGGGCCGCACTCGGCAACACGTTCGGCGTCAGCCTTCTCATCACCCTCGGCGTGGTCACTGCGTTCTGCTTCGGCGTCTCGGCCCTGTCGCGCCGCGAAACCGCTCTCGCGGGCGGCGGTTCCGGTTCCGCCGCGCGGGGCGGCGGCGCCCTGGCCGTGGCCGTGCTCTGCTTCGCCGTCTGCGCGGCAGCCGTGGGCTACGGGCTCTACCTCATCGCAGGGGCCTGAGGGTCTTTCGGCTGCGGGCTGTGCATGGTTGATCGCGCAGTTCCCCGCGCCCCTGGGGGTCTGCAACTGGGCCAGTTGCACTTGCTTAGGGGCGCGGGGAACTGCGCGACAAGCCAGCTACGGTCCGCAGCCGAAAGAATCCCTCAGCCCACCCCAAACGCACCCAACGGATCCTCAATAATCCGCCGCACAGTAACCAGCGCCGCCCCCAGCAGCGCCCCGCCCCGCCCGAGGCCGGAGGCCGAGAGTGCTGCGGCTTCCCACGGGCGGACCGTCACCCTCGCCGCCAGCTCCGCCCGCATCGCGGGCAGCAGCCATTCGCCCAGCTCGGCGTAGGCGCCACCGAGCACCACCGCCTCCGGGTCGACCAGGTTCACCGCGCCGGCCAGCGCCGTACCCAGGGCCGCCCCGGCCTGCTCCAGCGCCTGCCGTACCGGGACGGAGCCTTCCGCCGCCCGCTTGGCCAGCAGGGCGACCCAGTCGCCGGAGTCCTCGGGCAGCCCCGCGGCGGCCAGCACCGCCCGCTCGCCCGCGTACTGCTCCAGGCAGCCGTGCGCACCGCAGGGGCACAGCGGCCCGTCCGGGTGCACCGGGACATGGCCCAGCTCACCGGCGAACCCGCGCGCGCCCCGGAACAGCCGGCCACCGACGACCAGCGCCGCACCGATGCCGGCTTCGGCCGACACATGGACGAAGTCGACCGGGGTCGGCCCTTCCGCATCGCCGCCGGCCCGCCACAGCTCGGCCAGGGCGCCCAGATTGGCCTCGTTCTCCACCGAGAGCGGCAGCCCGAGCAGCATGGGCGGCAGCTGCAGGTCGCGCCAGCCCAGGTTGGCCGCGTGCACGACCGTCCGCGCCGCCGCGTCCACCAGGCCGGGGACGGCCAGCACCGCACCGGTCGGGCGCAGGTTCAGCGCCTCCGCCTCGCGCAGCAGCTCGGCCGCGAGCGCGCCGAGGTCGGCCAGCACCTCGTCGGCCGGACGCCCCCGGTTGGCCGAGACGACCCGGCGCTGCACCCGCACCTCCCCGCTGAGGTCGACGACGCAGGCGGCGAGGTGCTCCACCCCGACTTCCAGGCCGAGGCCGGCCGGGCCCTCGCTGCTGAGCACCAGGGCGTTGCCGGGCCGTCCGACCCGCCCGCTCGGCGCCGGGCCCAGCTCGCTGACCAGCCCCGCCTCGTGCAGCGTCACCACCAGGGTGGACACGGCGGCCCTGGTCAGCCCGGTGCGGGCGGCGACATCGGCGCGCGACAGCGGAGCGTGCGCGGCGACGGCGCCCAGCACCACGCCCAGGTTCTGCCGGCGCATGCCCTGCTGGGAGGCGGGACGGCGCTGCTCACCCCCGGTCGGGCTCGGGCTGTGGCTATGGCTCGGCATGGGACCCCTGTGCTCTCAGCAGTGCGGCGCCCTGTCGCTCATATGACGGGCTGGTCAAACAGACTTCCGGATCGGTGCAGCGTATCCGCGATCCGTTCCAGCGCCGCGTCGTCCCTCCGCAGCGGCTCCAGCAGCCGTCCTTCGGACGTGCCCCAGCGCCGCGCGACCTCGTCCGCGCGCTCGCCGGTGAGCAGCGCGGCCGCCTGCGCCGCCGCGCCCAGGGCGACCAACTCGCTCGCCACCGGGATCCGCACCGGACGACCGGACAGCCGGCGCACCGTGTCCTGCCAGGCCCTGCCCTGGGCGCCGCCGCCGATGAGCAGCAGCTCGGTCCCGGCGTCGATCTGCTCCCCGCCCGCGACGAGCACCTGCTCCAGCGCCGCCAGCAGCGAGTAGGCGGCGCCGTCGTACGCCGCCTGGAGCAGCTGGCCGCCGGTGGTGTCATGGCGGAGCCCGTGGATCAGCCCGGAGGCGTAGGGCAGGTCGGGCGTGCGCTCGCCGTCGAAGTACGGCAGCACGACGGCCGTGCCGCCGGGCTCCACGGCCTGGCGGTCCAGACCGAGCAGAGCGGCGGTGCGGTCCACCGCCAGGGTGCAGTTGAGGGTGCAGGCCAGCGGCAGCCAGTGGTCCAGCGCATCGGCGAAGCCGCAGACGGTGCCGGACGGGTCGGTCGGGCGGCCCCGGGTCACCGCGTAGACCGTCCCGGAGGTGCCCAGGCTGAGCACCGGCCGCCCGGGGGCGAGCCCGAGGCCCAGCGCCGCCGCCATGTTGTCGCCGGTGCCGGCCGCAACCAGGGTGCCGGGCCGCAGCCCGCTGCCGCTGCCCGTCCCGGCGAGCACCTCACCGGCCGCCTTCCCGGCCTCCACCACGGTCGGCAGCATCCCGGCGTCGAGCCCCAGCCGGGCCAGCAGGTCCAGGTCGTACCCGGCGGGCGTCCACCAGCCGGTGCCGGAGGCATCGCCCCGGTCGGTGGCGGCCGCCCCGGTCAGACGCTCCGTCAGGAAGTCGTGCGGCAGTCGCACCGCGGCGGTACGGGCGGCGGCCTCGGGCTCGTTCTCGCGCAGCCAGGCCCACTTCGCGGCGGTGAACGAGGCCCCGGGGACGCTCCCGGCCCGCTGCGCCCAGGTCTCCCGCCCGAGTTCCGCCACCAGCGCGGCGGCCTGCGGCGCCGAGCGGACGTCGTTCCACAGCAGGGCGGGGCGGACCGGTTCACCCGCCGTGTCCAGGGTCACCAGCCCGTGCTGCTGACCGCCCACCGACACCGCCGCCGCCCGCTCGGCGTAACCGGTCGCGGCCACGGCTTCGCCCAGCGCCCGCCACCACTCGCGCGGGTCGCTCTCCCGGCCCGCGCCACCGCTCACGGTGTGCCCGGCCCGGCCCTCGCCCAGCACCGCCCCCGTCGCCACATCCACCGCGACCGCCTTGGTCGACTGCGTCGAACTGTCGATCCCGATCACGATTTCGCTACTGCCGACCTGCACGGATCCTCCTTGGTGGGGGTCAGGGGGTTCCCCTCCCGACGAGCTGATACTAATTTGTTCACCGCGATGACGAATAGTCTCCCCGCCCTGCATCTTCTGGAGCCGTACACATGTCCGAGCAGCTGACCGACCTCACACCCACCCCCGCGGACCGCTTCACCTTCGGCCTCTGGACCGTCGGCTGGCAGGGCCGGGACCCCTTCGGCGACGCCACCCGCCCCGCCCTCGACCCGGTCGAGTCCGTCACCCGGCTCGCCGAGCTCGGCGCCTACGGCGTGACCTTCCACGACGACGACCTGATCCCCTTCGGCTCCTCCGACAGCGAGCGCGAGGGTCACATCAAGCGCTTCCGCCAGGCTCTGGACGCCACCGGCATGGCCGTCCCGATGGCCACCACCAACCTGTTCACCCACCCGGTGTTCAAGGACGGCGGCTTCACCACCAACGACCGGGACATCCGCCGCTACGCGCTGCGCAAGACCATGCGCAACATCGACCTCGCCGCCGAGCTGGGCGCCACCACCTACGTCGCCTGGGGCGGCCGCGAGGGCGCCGAGTCCGGCGCCGCCAAGGACGTCCGGGTCGCGCTTGACCGTCTCAAGGAGGCCTTCGACCTCCTCGGTGACTACGTTGTATCGCAGGGGTACGACATCCGCTTCGCGATCGAGCCCAAGCCCAACGAGCCCCGCGGCGACATCCTGCTCCCGACCATCGGCCACGCGCTGGCGTTCATCAACTCGCTGGAGCACGCCGACCGCGTCGGCCTCAACCCGGAGGTCGGCCACGAGCAGATGGCGGGCCTCAACTTCCCGCACGGCATCGCCCAGGCACTGTGGCACGGCAAGCTGTTCCACATCGACCTGAACGGCCAGTCCGGCATCAAGTACGACCAGGACCTGCGCTTCGGCGCGGGCGACCTGCGCCAGGCCTTCTGGCTGGTCGACCTGCTGGAGTCCTCCGACTACGCCGGCCCGCGCCACTTCGACTTCAAGCCCCCGCGCACCGAGGACATCGACGGCGTCTGGGCCTCCGCCGCCGGCAACATGCGCAACTACCTCGCCCTCAAGGCCAAGGCCGCCGCGTTCCGCGCCGACCCCGCCGTCCAGGAGGCGCTCCGCGCCGCCCGCCTGCACGAGCTGGCCCAGCCCACCCTGGCCGAGGGCGAGACCCTCGCCGACCTCCTCGCCGACGACTCCGCGTTCGAGACCTTCGACGTCGAGGCCGCCGCCGAACGCGGCATGGCCTTCGAGCAGCTCGACCAGCTGGCCCTGGACCACCTGCTGGGCATCGCCTGACGGTGGCGGCGGCGCCTCGCCTCCCCTGCGCCTTGGGTGGACGGGGGAGGCGAGGCGTTTCCGCAGGTCGGCGGCAGCTGTGGGTGGCTTACATGGCGGGTTCCTTGCCGCCCTCCGCCGTCCGTGGCTTGTTGCTGTTGCTCGCTCCGCTCGCGGGCCAACAGCAGCGGGGAGCGGGGCCCGGGCCGGGCGCCGTTCCCGGGCTGGGGGTCGCGGGAGTGAGGGCGGGGCGGCGTAGTCGGCTGTTTGCGGCAGCTGTGGGTGGCTTACATGGCGCCACCGTTGCCGCCCACCCCCGCCCGTGGCTTGTTGCTGTTGCTCGCTCCGCTCGCGGGCCAACTGCAGCGGGGGAGCCAGGCCCGGGCCGGGCGCCGTTCCCGGGCCCGCGTGGTGGGTGGGGGGCGCAGAAACGATTCTGCGGCAGGGCTTCGGCCGAACCGGGGTCACTTTTGGTACACCGGGGCACTTTTGGTACGCCAAGACCGGGGCAAATGGTGCATTGCGGCATGATCAAGTGACACCTTGTCCCGAAAGTGACCCGGGTTTGCCCTCGGGCCGGGCATTTCGGGTCACTGCCTATACGTTCGGGTCACTCTCTCGACGTCAAAAGCGGACATAGCGGGCGGGATCCGTCGGGCGAGTGACCCAAAAGCATGGGCAGTGACCCCAAAACCGGCCAAGCCACGGGCAGGATCGTTTCTGCACACCCCCGCCACCAACCGACCCACCGCCCGGCAACGGCGGGCCGCCCACACCCCTCCCTGCCCTTGTAGCCGCGAGCGAAGCGAGCCACAGCAACAAGCCACGGACGGCGGAGGGCGGCAACGGTGGCGCCATGTAAGCCACCCGCAGCTGCCGCCCTGAGCTGCGGCGGCGCCCCGCCTCCCCCGAGACCGGACCCCCGCCGCGCCCCGCCTCTACCTCAGCCCGAACGCCTCCAGCACGGTCTGCGTCACCGTGTTGCCGGACGCGTCCTTGGCCGTGGCGCGGAGCGACACGAACGCCGCCGACTTCGGCGCGTGGAGCTGGGCTGTCCAACTGCCCGCCCCTGCCCCCGTCCCCGACCCCGCCTTGCTCAGCCTCAGTGCCTTCCAGCTGCTGCCGTCGTCGTACGACACCTCCAGCGTCCCCCCGGCGATCTTCGCCGTCCGCGACATCTCGGCCAACTCCGAAGCCGTCAACGTGATCGAGGCGGACCGCGAGGCCCTGCCCGTCAGGTCCGTCGCCACGCCGTAGTCGAGCTGGATCAGCGGGAGGGTGTCGATGACGGACAGGTCGGTGGTGCCCGAGGTGAAGGTCCACTCGGTCCGGGTGCCGGGTGTGTACGGGAACGCCCCGACCTGGTTGGTGGCCGCGACCAGCCGGTACGGCACCGGGTTCGTACTCGCCGGGACGTTCGTGTAGATCGCCTGGTAGTTGGACTTCTTGATCATCGTGCTGCCCTGGTAGAGCCACAGCGTCTCGTTCAACTGACCGTTGCCCTGGTCGAATCCACTGTCGCCGGGCATGGCGTCACCCCAGCCGGGGATGTTGACCGTCATCCAGTCGCCGTTGCGCTGCGGCAGCCAGGTCGAGGTGTTCAGCCTCGGGTGCAGCACCGGTGAGAACCAGTTGTACGGGTGCCTGCTGCCCGCCGCGTAGCTCAGCAGCGGCGTGCGCTCCTGCACCACCTGGCTGCTTGCCTCGTCGTACCAGGTGAAGCCGTTCCCGCCCGGGGTGACCCAGTCGGTGCGGGCTGCAGGCACCTGCTGGTTCTGGTCGAAGCCGACCCCGTAGCTGTCGAAGTCCTGCATGTCGTAGCGGCCCTCGCTGCCCGCCTGCGTTCCCGACGGGGAGGCGAAACGGTTGTCGATCTCCGCCAGCTGCGAGGCCTTCGGCCGATAGGTCAACTTCGCCGGAACCGCGCCGTCATGACGCTCCACCAGGTCGTACGCATAGGACGGGACCGGCTGCGACCCCACCGCCAGCCTGGTCGCCCTCGCACCGCCGGCGATCGCCGCCTCCAGCGCCTTTCCCTCGGTCGTGGTCACTGAGGCCACCTCGATCGGGCTGTTCGCCGAGTAGTCGGCGGCGCCGTACCAGTTGCTGACCCGACCGAGCGCTCCGGACACCACCAGCAGCAGCTTGGCCCCCGCCGCGACGGCCGCCGCCGCCTGGTCGGTGGGGCTGACCGTGGTGTTGTCGTCCACGACCACGGCCTTCCCCTTGGCGTCGAGGCCCGCGTAGGCCGTGCTTGCGCCCTGCCCCGCGTAGACCGCCGTCAGCCTGCTCGACCCGGCCGGGAGCTGGGTCGAGCCGATCTGCTGCAGCAGGTCGGTGAAGGACTGCCCCGCGCCGCTGACCGTCAGCATCGGCTCGGCGTCACGCCAGCGCGCGACGAAGGAGAACGCGCCGTCGGTCACCGGGGCCGTGGTCTGTGCCCACAGGCTGGTGTACTTGACGGGGATCATGTCGCTCTCGTCGAAGCTCGTCCCGCCCGCCGAGCGGTACCACTCCAGCCTGGTCTCCTCGGCCGCGCTCCGCTTGGGCGTCACCGCCGAGACCTGGTGCGCCTGCCGCGCGTCCAGCGCGACCGTGCGGTCGGCCGTGAGCTGGATCTGCGGCGCGGACAGCACTGCCAGGCCCAGGTCCGACGGGCCTGCCGCGCCGGGCAGGTCGGCCTCCATCAGCAGCGCGTACTCGCCCTTGGGCAGACGCATCGTCAGCTTCCCGCTGTCCGGGACGGTGACGGTCTGCGCATACTGCGCGCCCGCCTCGAAGAGCACCGCGCTGCCGCCCAGCGGAGCACCGGCCCGATCGGTGGCGGTGACCGTCAGGTTGTACATCTCCGCTTCGTTGTCGATGCCGATCAGCGTGTGCGCGACCACGGCGCCGCTGCTCGCGTCGGTGGCTTCGAGTTGCCCGTCGGTGTTGCCGTAGGGCGCCTTCGCGGGGTCACCGGCGACGGTGACCTGCGCCGTCCCGTTCGCCGGGACGGTCACCGAGGACGCCGAGAGGGTGAACGTCCCGGCCGGGGCGGTCACATCGGCCGCCAGGTTCAGCGTCACTGCCGTGCTGCCGGTGTTGGTGTAAGTGACGGTCTTCACGCTCGGCCTGTCGGCCGTGTGCGGCCAGGGGTAGTAGCCGGACCAGGCGCTGGCACTGGCGTGCACCGTGCCCAGTACCGCCGCCTTCGCGTCCACCCGCCCGCTGCCGCCGTCGGAGACCGCGATCTGCGGGGTCAGCGCGGCCGTGCTGACCAGGTCGTCCTTGATCTGCTGCCCGGTCCAGTCCGGGTGCTGCTCGGCCACCAGCGCCGCCGCCCCCGCGACATGCGGGGTGGCCATGGAGGTACCGCTCATCGTCGTGTAGTAGCCGCTGCCGTCGCTCATGTACTGGGAGCGGGCGGCGAGGATGTCCACGCCCGGGGCGGTGATCTCCGGCTTGGGGTCGCCGTCGATCGCGCGCGGCCCAGTGCTGGAGAAGTACGCCAGGTTGTCGCCCGAGTCGACGGCGCCGACGGTCAGCGCCGAGCTCGCCGAGCCCGGGGAGCCGACCCCGGCCGAACCGCTGTTGCCGGCCGCGATGACGAAGAGCGCACCGGTCGACGCGCTGAGACTGTCCACGGCCTGGCTCATCGGGTCGCTGCCGTCACCGACCACGCTCGCGTCGCCCAGGCTCATGCTGATGACCTTGGCGTGCTCGGTCTGCGCCGCCCACTGCATCCCGGCCAGCACCCAGGAGTCCTGACCGTAGCCGGTGTCGTCGAGCACCTTGCCGACCAGCAGGTGTGCGCCGGGGGCGACGCCCTTCTCCTTGCCGCCCGAGGCCGCGCCGGTGCCGGCGATGGTCGAGGCGGTGTGCGTGCCGTGGCCGACATGGTCCTCGATGGACTCGCCGGGGACGAAACTCTGGCTCGCGTCGACCTGCCCCACCAGGTCCGGGTGCTGGGTGTCGATCCCGGTGTCGAGGATCGCGACGTCCACGCCCTTGCCGTCGGTCCCGGCCGCCCAGGCAGCGGGGGCGCCGATCTGCGCGGTGCTGTCCGCGAGGGAGGCCTTGACCCTGCCGTCCAGCCAGATGTGGGTCACCCCGTCGGCGAAGGCCGCCTTCGGAGCTGATGCCGAACGTGTCCTGGCACCGGCCGGCGCCAGCGTCTGCCACACCCCGGCCGCCTTCGCATGGCTGACGGTCGCCGCCGCACCGCCGATGGACGACAGCTTCCGGGTCGCCGCCAGCCCGGGCACCAGCGGAACCGCCGCCGCCGACTTCGCCGCCGTCCCGCCGTACTGGACGATCAGCGGCAGCGTGCCGGTGTGCGCGTCGTCATAGCCGTCCGCGATCAACTGGGTGACGTCGAACAGCCGCTGGTCCAGGACGCCCGCCGCCACATAGGGCAGCGCCTCGTCCGGGTAGACGTACAGCTCCTTGCCCACGGTCCGGGTCCGGACGCCGCCGGTCAGCCCGTCCGGGCGCCGCACCGTCGCGACGCTGCGCCCGTCGCTGAGGGTCTTCACGGTGACGGTGTCGCCGGTGATCAGGGTGACCGTGCGGGTGACCGTCGTACCGGCGCCGGCCGGGACCGCGGTCCCGGCCGTGCCGCTCGCGTGGGCGCCGTACGGGGTGACCGCCAGCAGCGCCAGAGCGGCAGCGGCCGATATCAGGCCGCGGCGCCGGAAGAGGGAAGGTGGCACAGGGGTGTCCTCCTGGATCTGCGAGACAGCAGAGGTTGGAGGACATCCTTGGGAGGAACACCATCGAATGCGCGGGCCGGAGGTGGCGGATAACCGCCCTGGCAGCTATACGCCTGACCGCTCGCCCCGCTATCTGGCGAACTGTCAGAACTTGGGCTGCCGCCGCTCGACGAACGCCGCCAGCCCCTCCGCCACATCCGGCGCGGTACGCGAGGCCCGCTCCCACCCGGCCACCGCGGCCTGCGGGTCCCCGCCGCCCAGCTCGGCCGCGATCACCGCCTTCACCGCGCCCTGGGTCTGCGCCGAGCGCGCCGCCAGGGTCCTGGCGAACTCCAGCGCCCTGGCCTCCACGTCCACGGCGACCTCCTCGACCAGCCCGTAGACCAGGGCGGTCGCCGCCGGGAGCAGCTCACCCGAAAAGAGCAGATAGCTCGCCCTGGCCGGCCCGACCAGCCGGGTCAGCCGCACCGTCGGCACCGCCGGGTAGACGATCCCGAGCTTGGCCGGGGTGATCCCGAGCCGGGCGTCCGGCGCGGCAAAGCGCAGGTCGCAGGCGACCGCGAGCTGGCAGCCGCCGCCCACGCAGGCGCCCCGGAGCACCGCCAGCGTCGGATGCGGAAAGGCCGCCAGCGCCTCCTCGGCCCGGACGTTGACGGCGTGGTAGTCGTCCGCCGTCGCCGCGTCCGCGTAGACCTCGCGCAGCTCGGCGATGTCGGCTCCGGCGCTGAAGGTCCCGCCCGCGCCGCCCACCAGCAGCACCCGCAGCCCCGGCTCCTTCGCGAGCCGCCGCAGCAGTTCCGGCAGCGCCTCCCACATCGCCCGGGTGAGCGCGTTTCGCTTCTCCGGGCGATCCAGCGTCAGCACGGCGATACCGTCCTCGCCCAGGGCCACCCGGAGTCCGGGTACCCCGTACGGCAGCTCCCGGCGACCTTGCAGCATGTGCCTGCACCTCCGTGTTTCGGACCTGAACCGGCCCCAGGAACCCCAAGCTGACCAGGCGCCACTCTACGGTCGGCGTCCCGGCGTTCACCGCGCGGGACCGATGAGCTGACCCTATTGTTCGATGGGTGACCCCACTCGACCGTCGCGGCCTGCTGCGGATCGCGGCCATCGGCGCCGCCGGCTCGCTGACCGCCGCCTGCTCCGACAACTCGGGCAACGCGCACGCCGACGCGGCCGCCGCCCCGTCGAGCACGCGACCCTCGGCCCGCGCCACCGCTCCCGCGTCCGCGACGCCAAGCGCCGACGCCCTGCCCGCCCTCGCCGCCGGGCTGCCGTTCGAGATCACCACCGGGCCGAGCACCCGCCCGCAGGCCGCGCTCACCTTCCACGGCCAGGGCGACCCGGCGATCGCCAAGGCGGTCCTGGCCGAGGCCGAACGGGCGAACGCCAGGGTCACCGTGATGGCCGTGGGCAGCTGGCTGGACGTGTACCCCGAGATGGCGACACGGATCCTGGACGGCGGCCATGAGCTGGGCAACCACACCCAGAGCCACGGTCCCATCTCCACCATGACCGCCCAGGGGGCGTACACCGAGATCGCCCGCTGCGCCGCCCGGCTGAAACAGCTCACCGGCAGCCCCGGACGCTGGTTCCGTCCCTCGCAGGCCCAGGACTGCACCGCGACCGTCGCCGCCCAAGCCCGCCGGGCCGGCTACCAGCACTGCCTCAGCTACGACCTGGACTCCCTCGACTACACCGACCCCGGCTCGGCCGCGGTGACCCGGACCGTCCTCGACGGGGTACGCCCGGGCTCCCTGGTCAGCATGCACTTCGGGCACAGCGGCACGGTCAGCGCGATGCCCGGAATCCTCGACGGCCTGCACCGGCGCGGACTCCGCGCGGTCACAACCTCGGAGCTGCTCAGCTGATGTCCTCCCACCCGCCACCCGCCGCCGCCCCTGATCGAGGCGCAGCGCGCCGCCCCTCCGCTTTGCTCTCCCGAACCCGGATGCTCCCGCTGTCTGCCTGCGCCGCGCTCGCCGCCGGCGGCCTCCTGCTCGCCTCGGCCTGCTCGGCCGACCATCACAACCAGACCGCCTCCGCCGTCCAGCCCAACAGGGCGGCCGGATCCGCAGCGGCCTCCGGCGCCGCGCTGCCGGGCAGCGCCGACGCCCTCCCCGGGATGCCGCTGCCGCTCTCCCCCACCGACGTCTACGCCGCGGACCGTCCCAACCAGCTCTCGCCGGTGGTCAAGAACTTCCCCTCCCGGGTCTACGTCCCCAACACCCTGTCCGACACCGTCAGCGTCATCGACCCGGCCACCTACAAGGTCATCCAGACGCTGCACGTGGGCCACCAGCCCCAGCATGTGGTCCCCTCCTGGGACCTCAAGACGCTGTGGGTCAACAACGACCTCGGCAACAGCCTCACCCCGATCGACCCGGCCACCGGCCGGATGGGCGCCGAGGTCGATGTGCACGACCCGTACAACCTCTACTTCACCCCGGACGGCAAGCACGCGGTGGTGATGGCCTCGGCCGACCACGCCCTGGTGTTCCGGGACGCCCACACCATGAAGGTGGTCAAGTCCGTCCCGGCGGGGTGCGAAGGCGTGAACCACGCGGACTTCTCGCCGGACGGGACGTACTTCATCGTCTCCTGCGAGTTCTCCGGCGATCTGCTCAAGGTCGACACCGCCAAGATGTCGATCATCGCCAGGCAGCGGATCCCCTACAACGGCTCCATGCCGCAGGACGTCAAGATCTCCCCGGACGGCAAGGTCTGGTACGTCGCCGACATGATGGCAGGCGGCGTCTGGGAGCTGAACGGCGACACCTTCTCGGTGCCCACCCTGCTCAAAACCGGCGCCGGCGCCCATGGCCTCTACGTCAGCCGGGACTCCACGTACCTCTACATCTCCAACCGCGGCGAGGGATCGATCTCGGTCCTGGACTTCGCGACCGGCAAACTGGTGCACAAGTGGCAGATCCCCGGCGGAGGCAGCCCCGACATGGGCGGCGTCTCGGCCGACGGCAAGGTGCTCTGGCTCTCCGGACGCTACAACGCCGAGGTGTACGCGATCTCCACCACCGACGGACACCTGATCGCCCGGATCCAGGTCGGCAACGGACCGCACGGACTTGCCGTCTACCCCCAGCCCGGCCGCTACTCCCTCGGCCACACCGGGGTCTTCCGCTGACCGGTTTTCGGCTGCGGGCTGTGCATGGCTGGTCGCGCAGTTCCCCGCGCCCCTAGGGGTCTGCAACTGAGCCAGTTGCACTTGCTGGGGGCGCGGGGAACTGCGCGACCAGCCAACTACGGTCCGCAGCCGGGAGCCCGCCAGAACCCCAGCCCCCTACGCCGCCCCGTACTCCGCCCGCGCGGCAGCGATCTCTTCGGCTGAGATGGTCAGCGTCTCCGCCGGGTCCTGCGGCACCGCCAGTTCCGCCTGCCCGGCCGCGTCACTGAGCTTGATCAACAGCGCCACCATGATCCAGTTTGCCACCGTCGAGGACCCGCCCTGGGCCAGGAACGGCAAGGCCTTGCCGGTCTGCGGGATCAGTCCGACGACCCCGCCGGACACCACGAACACCTGCAGGATCAGCGTCGCCGCCAGCCCGGAGGCCAGCAGCTTGCCGAAGGGGTCGGTGAGCCTGATCGCGGTGTGCATCCCGCGCTGGGCCAGCAGCATGTACAGCAGCAGCACCGCCATCAGCCCCGCAGTCCCCAGCTCCTCGCCCACCGTGGCCAGGATCCAGTCGCTGCGCGAGGCGAAGCCGATCAGGATGGAGTGGCCCTTGCCCAGCCCGGTGCCGGTGAACCCGCCGTTGGCCAGCGCGAACAGCGACTGGGCCAGCTGCGGCGAGCTGCCCAGCGGCGGCTGTCCGTTGACCAGATGGGTGTAGTAGGCCATCGGGTCCAGCCAGTTGTTGACCCGGTAGGTGACGTGCGACACCAGGGTGCCCGCCGCGACCGCGCCGGCCAGCGCCATCCCGCAGCCCAGCACCAGCCACCCGGTGCGCTCGGTGGCGATGTAGAGCATCACGATGAAGGCGCCGAAGAAGATCATCGAGGTGCCCAGGTCGGACTCGGCGACCAGCACCACCAGGCTGACCGCCCAGATCACCAGCACCGGGCCCATGTTCCGGCCGCGCGGCAGGCTTATGCCCATGATCTTCCGGCCGACCAGCGCCAGCGCGTCCCGGTTGGCCATCAGATAGCTGGCGAAGAAGACAATGATGGCGAGTTTGGTGAACTCTCCGGGCTGGAAGGACAGCGGTCCCAGCCGGATCCAGCGCCGCGCCCCGTAGGTGTCACCGGAGAAGAAGGCCGGCGCCACCAGCATCACCAGGGACACCGCCATCACCAGATAGGTGTAGCGCTGCAGCACCCGGTGGTGCTTGACCCAGACCACGAACCCGGCGAAGACCGCGACCGCGATCACCGTCCACATGATCTGGCCGGAGGCCATGGTCACGTTCTTGGGGTTCTGCTTGACAGTCGCCTCGTCCAGGCGGTGGATCAGGGTCAGGCCCAGCCCGGTGAGCAGCACCGAGATCGGCAGGATCAGCGGGTCGGCGTAGGCCGCCCACTGCCGCACCACCAGGTGCGCCACCAGGGCCAGCACCGCCAGCCCACCGACCAGGGTGGCGAAACTGCTCGGCAGCTTGTTGTTGAGCGCCAGCTCCACGCTGGCCTCGGCGAAGCCGCAGATCGCGACCGCGAAGAGGATCAGCAGCAGTTCCAGGTTGCGCTTCTTCGCCGGGGGTCCGGTGAACCCGGAGGCCCTGGCAGCGGCACCGGGGTTGCTCCCCGCTGCTCGTCGTCCGCCCATCGCGCGCACCCACCCAACCAACTCGCCGTCAGAACCGTCGCATTCTCGCAGGTCTCGTCCCGAACAGGGACGGCCCCCTCGAAGCGACGGTTCCGACGGCGGTGCATTTCGGACAGGTCGGTCAGGTTTCGTCAGGCGGAGACAGCGGTCAGGCCGCCAGCACGCTCTTGGTGAGCGTTACCGCGGGCTCCAGCGCCAGCTCCAGCACCTGGCGGACGTCCGACACCGGGTGGACCGTCAGCCGCTCCAGCACCTCGGCCGGGACGTCGTCCAGGTCGGGCTCGTTGCGGGAGGGGATGAGCACCGTGGTGATCCCGGCCCGGTCGGCGGCCAGCAGCTTCTGCTTCACCCCGCCGATCGGCAGCACCCGGCCGGTCAGCGAGACCTCACCGGTCATCGCCACCTCGGTCCTGACCTTGCGCCCGGAGAGCAGCGAGGCCAGCGCCGTGGTCATGGTGACACCCGCGCTCGGGCCGTCCTTGGGCACGGCCCCGGCCGGGACGTGCACGTGGACGCCCCGCTCGCGCAGCGAGGTGACCGGCAGTTCCAGCTCGGCCCCGTGCGAGCGCAGGAAGGACAGCGCGATCTGTGCGGACTCCTTCATCACGTCGCCCAGCTGGCCGGTCAGGGTCAGCCCGGTGGAGCCGGTCTCCGGGTCGGCCAGCGACGCCTCGATGAACAGCACGTCGCCGCCGGCCCCGGTGACCGCCAGACCGGTCGCCACTCCGGGCACCGCGGTACGGCGCTCGTCGGGCTCCTGGGCCGCCTCGGGGGTGTGGTGCGGACGGCCGATCAGTCCGCGCAGGTCACCGGCGGTGACCGTACGGGGCAGCTCGGCGCCCTCGGCGCCCAGCTCCTGCTGGGCCGCGACCTTGCGCAGGATCCTGGCGACGGCCCGCTCCAGGCTGCGGACGCCCGCCTCGCGGGTGTACTCGCCGGCCAGGCTGCGCAGCGCGTCCTCCTCCACGACGACCTCGTCGGCACCCAGGCCGGCCCGCTCCAGCTGACGCGGCAGCAGGTGGTCCCTGGCGATGACGACCTTCTCGTCCTCGGTGTAGCCGTCCAGCCGGACCAGCTCCATCCGGTCCAGCAGCGCCTCCGGGATGGCCTCCAGGACGTTCGCCGTGGCCAGGAAGACCACGTCGGACAGGTCCAGCTCGACCTCCAGGTAGTGGTCCCTGAAGGTGTGGTTCTGCGCCGGGTCCAGGACCTCCAGCAGCGCCGCCGCCGGGTCGCCCCGATAGTCCGAGCCGACCTTGTCGATCTCGTCCAGCAGTACGACCGGGTTCATCGAACCGGCCTCCTTGATGGCCCTGACGATCCGTCCGGGCAGCGCGCCGACGTAGGTGCGCCGGTGCCCGCGGATCTCGGCCTCGTCGCGGACTCCACCCAGCGCGACCCGGACGAACGACCGGCCCATGGCCCGCGCCACCGACTCGCCCAGCGAGGTCTTGCCGACCCCGGGCGGGCCGACCAGCGCCAGCACCGCGCCTCCGCGACGGCCGCCGACCTGGCCCAGGCCCTTGTCCGCGCGGCGCTTGCGCACCGCCAGGTACTCGACGATCCGGTCCTTGACGTCGTCCAGCCCGAAGTGGTCGGCGTCCAGCACCGCCCGCGCGCCGGTGATGTCGTACGCGTCCTCACTGCGCTCGTTCCAGGGCAGCTCCAGGACGGTGTCCAGCCAGGTGCGGATCCAGCTGCCCTCGGGCGAGGCGTCGGACGAGCGCTCCAGCTTGTCGACCTCCTTGAGCGCCGCCTCGCGGACCTTCTCGGGCAGGTCGGCGGCCTCCACCCGGGCCCGGTAGTCCTCCTCCTCGGAGTCCGGGTCACCGTTGAGGTCGGAGAGCTCCTTGCGGACCGCCTCCAGCTGCCGGCGCAGCAGGAACTCCTTCTGCTGCTTCTCCATGCCCTCCTGGACGTCCTTGCGGATGGTCTCCGCGACGTCCTCCTCGGCCAGGTGGTCGCGCAGCAGCTGCAGCGACAGCTTCAGCCGGGCGACCGGGTCCAGCTCCTCCAGCACCTGGACCTTCTCGGCGCCGGTCAGGAACGGCGCGTAGCCGATGTTGTCGGCCAGGTCGGAGACGTCCTCGATGGCGGCGACCCGGTCCACGATCTGCCAGGCGCCGCGCTTCTGCAGCCACGTGGTGGTCAGCGCCTTGTAGTCGCGCACCAGCTCGGTGACGGAGCCGGGCAGCGGATCGGGGACGGTGGACTCGATCGGCTCGGCCTCGACCCACAGGGCCGCGCCGGGGCCGGTGGTACCGGCGCCGATACGGACCCGTCGCACACCGCGCACCAGCGCGGCCGGGTCGCCGTCGGCCAGCCGGCCGACCTGCTCCACCGTCGCCAGGGTGCCGATCGCGCCGTACGAGCCGTCGATCCGCGGGACCAGCAGCACCCGCGCCTTGCGGGCGCTCGCGACGGTACGGATGCCAGGGGCGTGCGCCCCGCTGTCCCGCTCCGCCGCCTGCGCGGCCTCGACGGCGGAACGCACGTCGGGGTCGGACAGGTCGAGCGGGACGACCATGCCGGGGAGCACCGCCTCGTCATCGAGTGGCAGGACCGGCAGGGTCAGTGAAGAGGCGTTCGCCATGATCTCTCCCCAGTTATCAAAGTTGAGTTACCTGGACTAAAGGAGATTGACCCCCCTGGTGTTCCCCAACGGTGTTCGCCGTGAGCGATCGGCCTGCTGCGGCAGAATGAAATCCGCCCGAACGGCACCTCTGCACCGCACCAACACCGGAGAGAGCCCCTGTCATGCCCGACCTTCCCGAAGTCCTGGACCGCCGCGACGGCCCCTACGGCGAAGCCGTCCTGCGCCGCCGCGGCGAGCACTTCGAGATCATCGCCAACGGCTGCTTCCTGATGGACACCTCGGACGGCCGCTCCGAGCGCCTGCTGGTCACCGCCGCGCTGGACGCGCTGGCCGAGCCCTGGGGCGCGAACCTGCTCATCGGCGGCCTCGGCGTCGGCTTCTCGCTGGCCGCGGCCTCGGCCGACCCCCGCCCGGGCCGGATCACCGTCCTGGAGCGCGAGCAGGCCGTGATCGACTGGCACACCGCCGGCGACGCCCCGCTCGCACCCTTCGCCGGCGGCGGCCACACCGACCCGCGCACCCGGATCGTCCACGACGACCTGCTGCGGCACCTCCGGGCCACTGCCGAACGCCATGACGTAGTCTGTCTGGACATCGACAACGGTCCCGACTGGACCGTCACCGAGTCCAACGACACCCTCTACACCGAGCCGGGCCTGGACCTGCTGCAGCGCGTACTGGCCCCGAACGGCGTGCTGGCCTTCTGGAGCGCCGCCCCCTCCCCTGCCTTCGAGCAGCGGCTGCGGAACCGGTTCCAGGCGGTCGGGACCATTCCGGTGGGCGTCCAAGTGGAGCGCGGTTTGCCGGATGTCGTGTACCTTGCCACTGCCTGATGGCAGCGGGATCGCTGCACGCCAATGAACGGCAGGTAGGGTCTACGCCCATGCCGCCCCCCGAAAGGCCGGTTTGTAGAAGACTGGGTGCCGGGGGGACTGCTCCGGTGCGTAGGTTTCGACCGGCGGGCGGCAGGCAACGGACAAGTACGGACGAGACGATGCGAGCAGGAGCGCCCCCACAGGCGTTCCGAGATACCCGCAAGCCCTGGGGGCGGTGGCGTGACCGTGACGGATGCACAGCAGCAGGAGACCAACGGGACCGGAGGTCAGCGACGGGTCCTGGTCGTGGAGGACGAGCCGACCATCGCCGAGTCGATCGCCGCCCGGCTGGGCGCCGAGGGCTTCCGGGTGGCGATCTCGCACGACGGGCCCACCGCCGTGGACTGCTTCCAGACCTGGCAGCCCGACCTGGTGGTGCTGGACGTGATGCTGCCCGGTTTCGACGGCCTGGAGGTGTGCCGCCGGATCCAGGCCCACCGTCCGGTCCCGGTGCTGATGCTGACCGCGCGTGACGACGAGACCGACATGCTGGTCGGGCTCGGCGTGGGCGCCGACGACTACATGACCAAGCCGTTCTCCATGCGCGAGCTCGCGGCCCGGGTCAATGTGCTGCTGCGCCGGGTGGAGCGGGCCCAGCTCGCGGCCCGCACCCCGATGGGCGGCACGCTCCGGCTCGGCGAGCTGGAGATCGACAACGTCCAGCGCCGGGTCCGGGTGGCCGGCGGCGACATCCACCTGACGCCCACCGAGTTCGACCTGCTGGCCTGCCTGGCGCAGCAGCCCCGCGCGGTACTGACCCGCGAGCAGCTGCTCGCCGAGGTCTGGGACTGGACCGACGCCTCCGGCACCCGCACCGTGGACAGTCATGTGAAGGCGCTGCGCCGCAAGATCGGGGCCAACTGGATCCGCACCGTGCACGGGGTCGGCTACGCCCTGGAGGCCCCGACGCCATGAGCGCCAACAGGGGGGCGAGGACCAGGGCGGCCAGGACCAGCGATCAGCAGGAAACAGCCGTGCGTCCCGGCCCGCTGCGCCGCGCGGCACAGCGGGTGTGGGCGGATCTGCGCCCGCTGGACCCACTGCGGTCGATCAAGGCCAAGCTCGCGGTCCTGGTGATCACCTCGGTGTGCATCTCCACCCTGATGGTGGTGCTGGCGCTGAACTCGGACACCCAGATCCGCATTGTGATGATCTTCTCCGTGGTCGCCTCACTGCTGATCACCCAGCTGCTGGCACACGGGATGACCGCGCCGCTGCGGGAGATGACCGCGGCCGCCCGGGCCATGGCCGCCGGCGACTACAGCCGCGAGGTGCGGGCCACCTCCCGGGACGAGGTCGGCGAGCTGGCCACCGCCTTCAACACCATGGCCGCCGACCTGGAGGCCGCCGACCGGCAGCGTCGCGAGCTGATCGCCAATGTGTCGCACGAGCTGCGCACCCCCATCGCCGCCCTGCGGGCCGTGCTGGAGAACGTGGTCGACGGGGTCGTCCGCCCGGAGCCGGCCACCATGGCCGCGGCCCTGGAGCAGACCGAGCGCCTCGGCCGGCTGGTCGCCCATCTGCTCGACCTCTCCAAGATCGCCGACGGGGTCACCTCGCTGGACACCCGGGAGTTCGGCGTCGAACCCTTCCTGTCCGGGGTGCTCCGCGGTCTGAGCATGGACGGCTCCACCTCCGGCGGGGCCAGCCGCCGCCGCCATGACGTCTCACTGGCGCTGGACGTCTCCCCCGGCCTCACCGCCGTCGCCGACCCGGAACGGCTGCACCAGGTCGTCGCCAATCTGGTCGACAACTCCTGCCGGCACAGCCCCAAGGACGGCACCGTCACCGTCCGCGCCCGCGCCTTCCAGGACGGCGGCCGGGCCAGCGGGCTGCTGCTGGAGGTCGCCGACCAGGGCCCGGGGATCCGCCCCGAGGACCGGCACCGGGTGTTCGAACGCTTCAGCCGCGGCAGCGGCCCCTCGGCCCAGGGCCCCGGCAGCGACGGCGGCACCGGCCTCGGCCTGGCCATCGCCCGCTGGGCGGTCGACCTGCACGGCGGAACCATCGCGGTCGCGGACTCCCCGGTGGGCTGCCTGATCCGGATCACCCTGCCGGGGCAACGGTCGCCTGTCCGTTTGGGACAGACCTGAGACACTTGCCCGAAGTGCGGTCGGCGATTCGGGGATATCACCCTGAATGTCAGTATTTGCCGGGCGCTCTGCGACCGAACAGCCACTCGTTATCCCCGATCACGAACGACCTCACACATCGATTTCGCGCCAAATCCGACGGCCGCACTGTGATCTGCGCGACGGCCGGGCAGCGGGACCTGCGCGGACCGGTGTCGGGGGCGTAGCCTTGGCTTCCGCTGTCCACCATTCTTAAGGAAGCGGAAGAGGGCGGTTGCCGCCGTGTCGCCAGAGTCCCCCCATACCTCGAACAGCTCTACCAGCACTGACCCGGGTTTCGGCCCGAACGAGTGGCTGGTCGACGAGATCTACCAGCAGTACCTCCAGGACCCCAACTCCGTCGACCGGGCCTGGTGGGATTTCTTCGCCGACTACAAGGCCGGCGAGAAGGCGGGCCAGCCGGGTGCCCCTGCCGGAGCCGAGGTGACGGCGGCAGCACAGACCGCCGCGGCCCCCTCGACCCCGGCAGCGGCCCCCGCACCGCCGCCCGCCGCGCCCGCGCCGATCCCGGCTCCCGCAGCCGCCGTCCCACCGGTCGCCCCGGCAGCCGCCGTCGCTCCCGCAACCCCTGCCGCACCGGCCGTAGCAGTGCCCCCGAAGCCCCCGGCTCCGCCCGCGCCCGCGCCCCGGTCCACCTCCACCCCGGCCGATGTGGCCGACACCCTTAAGGACAGCAAGAACGTGACGTCCCCCGTCGCCCCCGCCGGTCCCGAGCTGATCGCCCTCAAGGGCCCCTCCGCCCGGATCGTGGCGAACATGGACGCCTCGCTCTCGATGCCGACCGCGACCAGCGTGCGCGCCGTCCCCGCGAAGCTGCTGATCGACAACCGCATCGTCATCAACAACCACCTCAAGCGCGCCCGCGGTGGGAAGGTCTCCTTCACCCACATCATCGGGTACGCCATGGTGCAGGCGATCAAGGCGATGCCGGCCATGAACCAGGGCTTCCAGGAGAAGGACGGCAAGCCCTTCCTGGTGAAGCCCGTGCACGTCAACCTCGGTCTGGCCATCGACCTGACCAAGCCCAACGGCGACCGCCAGCTCGTCGTGGCCGCCATCAAGAAGGCCGAGACCCTCGACTTCTTCGGCTTCTGGCAGGCCTACGAGGACATCGTCCGCCGGGCCCGTCAGAACAAGCTGACGGTGGACGACTTCTCCGGCGTCACCGCCTCGCTGACCAACCCCGGCGGCATCGGCACGGTCCACTCCGTGCCCCGCCTGATGCCCGGTCAGGGCACCATCCTGGGCGTCGGCGCGATGGAGTACCCGGCCGAGTTCCAGGGGTCCTCCCAGGAGACCCTCTCCCGGCTGGGCGTCTCCAAGGTCATGACGCTGACCTCGACCTACGACCACCGGGTCATCCAGGGCGCGCAGTCCGGCGAGTTCCTGCGCACCATGCACCAGCTGCTGCTCGGCCAGGCCGACTTCTACGACCGGATCTTCGAGTCGCTGCGGATCCCCTACGAGCCGGTCCGCTGGGCCACCGACGTGGACAACAGCCACGACAACGAGGTCAACAAGACCGCCCGGGTCATGGAGCTGATCCACAGCTACCGGGTCCGCGGCCACCTCATGGCCGACACCGACCCGCTGGAGTACAAGCAGCGCAAGCACCCCGACCTCGACGTCCAGGCGCACGACCTGACGCTGTGGGACCTGGAGCGCGAGTTCGCCGTCGGCGGCTTCGCCGGCCGGGCGACCATGAAGCTGCGCGACATCCTCGGCGTACTGCGCGACTCGTACTGCCGCACCATCGGCATCGAGTACATGCACATCCAGGACCCCAAGCAGCGCCGCTGGATCCAGGCCCGGGTCGAGCGCGGCCACGACAAGCCCGAGCGCGAGGAGCAGCTGCGCATCCTGCGCCGCCTCAACGCCGCCGAGGCGTTCGAGACCTTCCTGCAGACCAAGTACGTCGGCCAGAAGCGCTTCTCGCTGGAGGGCGGCGAGTCCGTCATCCCGCTGCTGGACGCGGTCCTGGACTCGGCCGCCGAGGCCAAACTGGACGAGGCCGTGATCGGCATGGCCCACCGCGGCCGGCTCAACGTGCTGGCCAACATCGTCGGCAAGTCCTACGCCCAGATCTTCCGCGAGTTCCAGGGCAACCTGGACCCCAAGTCGATGCACGGCTCCGGCGACGTCAAGTACCACCTGGGCTCCGAGGGCACCTTCACCGGCATCGACGGCGAGAGCCTCAAGGTCTCCCTCGCCGCCAACCCCTCCCACCTAGAAGCGGTGGACCCGGTCGTCGAGGGCATCGTCCGCGCCAAGCAGGACATCCTGGACAAGGCCGGCAACTCCTTCGACGTCCTCGCCGTGCAGATCCACGGGGACGCGGCCTTCGCGGGCCAGGGCGTGGTCGCCGAGACCCTGAACATGTCGCAGCTGCGCGGCTACCGCACCGGCGGCACCGTGCACGTGGTGATCAACAACCAGGTCGGCTTCACCGCCGCCCCGGCCGCCTCCCGCTCGTCCACGTACTGCACCGACGTGGCGCGCATGATCGAGGCCCCGATCTTCCACGTCAACGGCGACGACCCGGAGGCCGTGGTCCGGGTGGCCCGGCTGGCCTTCGAGTTCCGCCAGGCGTTCGGCAAGGACGTGGTCATCGACCTCATCTGCTACCGCCGGCGCGGCCACAACGAGGCCGACAACCCCTCGTTCACCCAGCCGCTGATGTACGACCTGATCGACAAGAAGCGCTCGGTGCGCAAGCTCTACACCGAGGGTCTGATCGGTCGCGGCGACATCACCGTCGAGGAGGCCGAGCAGGCGCTCAAGGACTACCAGGACCAGCTGGAGAAGGTCTTCGTGGAGGTCCGCGAGGCCAACGCCAGCCCGGCCCCGGCCACCAGCGAGCGTCCGCAGGCCACCTTCCCGGTGGGTGTGCAGACCGGCATCTCCCAGGAGACAGTCAAGCGCATCGCCGAGTCCCAGGTGGCCCTGCCGGACTGGCTCACGGTGCACCCCCGGCTGCTCCCGCAGCTGCAGCGCCGCGCCGCCAGCATCGACGACGGCACCATCGACTGGGCCATGGGCGAGACCCTCGCCATCGGCTCGCTGCTGATGGAGGGCCACCCGGTCCGCCTCGCCGGCCAGGACAGCCGCCGCGGCACCTTCGGCACCCGGCACGCGGTGCTGGTCGACCGGGTCACCGGCGAGGACTACACCCCGCTGCTCTACCTGACCGAGGACCAGGCCCGCTACACCGTCTACGACAGCCTGCTCTCCGAGTACGCCGCCATGGGCTTCGAGTACGGCTACTCGCTGGCCCGCAAGAACGCGCTGGTCGCGTGGGAGGCCCAGTTCGGCGACTTCACCAACGGCGCCTCCACCATCGTCGACGAGTTCATCACCTCCGCCGAGGCCAAGTGGGGCCAGACCTCCGGGGTCACCCTGCTGCTGCCGCACGGCTACGAGGGCCAGGGACCGGACCACTCGTCCGCGCGCATCGAGCGCTTCCTGCAGATGTGCGCCGACAACAACATGACGGTGGCCCAGCCGACGCTCCCGTCGAACTACTTCCACCTGCTCCGGTGGCAGGTCCACAACCCGCACCACAAGCCGCTGATCGTCTTCACCCCGAAGTCGATGCTGCGACTGAAGGCCGCGGCGTCCAAGGCGGAGGAGTTCACCGGCGGAGCGTTCCGCCCGGTGATCGGCGACTCCACGGTCGACCCGGCCAACGTCCGCAAGGTCGTCATCACCGCCGGAAAGTTCTACTACGACCTGGAGGCGGCCCGCACCGAGCGCGGCATCACCGACACGGCGCTGGTCCGCGTCGAGCGCCTCTACCCGCTGCCGATCGCCGAGCTCCAGGAGGAGCTGCAGCGCTACGGCGGCGACGTCCAGTACGTCTGGGCCCAGGAGGAGCCGGCCAACCAGGGCGCCTGGCCGTTCATCGCGCTCAACCTGGTGGACCACCTGGACGTGGTCGTCGGCCGCAACGCCAACGGCTCCCGCCTGCGCCGCGTCGCCCGCCCGGCCTCTTCGGCCCCGGCAGTCGGCTCCGCCAAGCGCCACGCCGCCGAGCAGCACCAGCTCGTCGAGGACGTCTTCGCCATCTGACGCCCCGACACGACGGGCCCGACACCCCAGGGGTGCCGGGCCCGTCGCCGTCTCCCCCGGCTACCATCGGACGGCCGTACACCAACAACGGGGGTGAGGATGTCCCGGATCGACCGCGCGCTCAATCCAGGCCACTACGACGAGGTCCCGGCGCCGTCCGCCGACACCGTGCTCTGTGTGCCCGCGCACCCGCAGTACCCGCTGCCGGAACGCACCGACCTCCAGCCGCAGATCGTCTTCGAACTGCTGGAAGGCCCCACCGGGCCGGTACCGGTCGCCTTCACCTCACCGCAGCTGCTGGTGGAGCGTCTCGGCGAGGCCCAGCCCTGGGTGGCCGCCTCGGCCGAGTGGTTCGTCGGACTGATGCGACGCACCGGCCTCGGCGCCGTCCACCTCGACCCGCAGACCGACCCGCTGGCCCGCCGCTGGTCCGCGGCGGACCTCACCGAGTACCGGAGGGATGCCTGATGGGCACCGGATACCAGGTCGTCCTCGGCGACCTCGCCAGCATGGCCGGAACCTTCCACACCGAGGCGGAGAACTATCGCGGTCTCAAGCCGAAGGTCACCCCGCCCGTGGCGGACGGCGGTGACCCGGGGCTGAACCAGGCCATGCAGATCCTGCTGGAGGCCATCGACGGCCTGCACACCAAGATGGCCGACCGGATCGACGAGCACGGCGACAAGCTCAGCTACGCCCACGACTCGTACCAGCGCAATGACGTCGACGTGCACGGGGTCTTCGAAGACCTCATGGCGGGATAGGCAGGCGGGGACATGGCGGAGAGCTGGATCGGCGGCGACATCAGCGGCATCCAGGCGATGGGCACCACCCTCACCGGCGCCAAGGAGGACCTGGACGGCGTTGTCAAGCCGCTCAGCGGCAAGGTCGACTCGCTCGTGGACGACACCGGCTGGCAGGGCGACTCCGCCAAGGAGTTCCGGGGGAAGTGGAGCGAGGACGCGATCACCGCAGGCGGGCTCGCCGACCTGGTCGGCTCGGTCGGCTCGGTCCTCACCGAGTTGGGCGGCCAACTCGCCGCGGCGGAGAGCGCCCTCTACAACGCTGCCGACGCCGCCAAGGGCAAGGGCGTCGCGGTGGGTCCGCGCGGCGAGCCCCTCCAGATAGTGACCAACAGCCCGCCCAGCCCCAAGGAACAGCAGGCGATCACCGAGCTGAACTCCTACGGCGAGGTCTACCGGCAGCTCACGTACACCGCGCAGCAGGCCCGGGTCCAGGCGGCGGAGCAGCTGAAGCAGCTCTTCGACGAGATCGACCCCAACGGCCCGATGAAGACCGGGGACAAGTCCACGGTCGCCGCGTTCCTGCGCGACCTCTACGCCACGAAGGACGATCGCCACACCGCGCTGGCGGAGGAGGCCCAGAGCAAGCTCGACTCCGCCTCCAAGGGCACCCAGGACGCCTGGGACAAGCTCAACTCCGAGCGCCAGTCGCTCAAGGCCGCGGGCAAGGACATCCCCAAGGACCTTCCCGAGGACGCGGCCTACCGCACCTCGATCCAGCAGGTCAAAGCGCTGAGCGGCGAACTCGATGCCGCCGAGGCCAAGCGCGGGGTCTTCGACAAGACCCTCAACTACAAGCTCGCCGACGCCGCCCGCGACCTCAAGATGTTCGAAGGCCTTGACCGCCTCCCGGAGTTCCTCCGCGACATCCCCGTCCTCGACATCGCCGCCGCCGGCGTGGTCGGCGTCACTGAGGCCCGCGAGGACCACGACAAGGGCTGGTCCTGGACCCACTCCGTCCTCGTCGACGGCGGAGCAGCCCTCGGCGGGCTAGCCGCAGGGGCGGCCGTCGTGGCGTTGGCGCCGGAGGTGGCGACAGCAGCCGGTGCCGCAGCCGTCGGCTTTGCCGCAGCCGGTACGGTCATGCTGGGCGCCTACGCCATTGACCACGCATTGCACGAACACTGGAGCGAGGACATTCACGATCACGGCGTACTGGGTGGCATTGCACACGGCACGGCTGACGTCGTCAGCGGGACATTCAAGAGCGTCGGCAACGATGCGGTAGGAGTGTGGCATGGCATCACCAGCCTCTTCTGAGCGGCCGTACCCGAGAGTCCTGCCCCTGAACGTCCGTCCGCAGCCGGTGAAGCTCCTGGGCACCACCTGGGTGGAGCGGGGCGCAGCCTACACATGGCGGCGCGCGGGCATCCTCTTCGGTCGCCTCTGGATCGTGCTCCTCATGTCCGTCTTCGCCATCGGGGGCGTGCAGCTCATCGTCAACAAGCTGCACTCGGGTTGGCGCACCACCGCACTTGCGGGGGCCGTCCTGTGCGCAGTGCTTGGCTTCGCCTGGGGCATTCGGGAGGTTCGGCGCCTGGCCACCATCGATCTCACGCCCGAACAGTGGGCCGAACGCCAGCGGTCCTTCCAGCTGCGGTTCCCGTGGCTACGCTCACCCGCCCTGCTCTACTTCATCCTGATCCTGCTGCTCCCGGCATCAGGGCCGTTCCTCTTCGGCTTCGTCGCCTCCTACTTCATCGGCGCCAGTTGCGGGCGCGAACTCCCCGCGGAACGCGGAGCGCGGCTTCAGTTCGAGGCCGAGCTTCGCGCGCACGGCAAGCTTCGGTGAAGTCGGCGCTCAGAGCCGATCCGGCGCGCTCACCTGGACTCCGGGCAACCCCGCGAAGGCCGCTGCCTCGTCCGTTGTCACCAGGACGCGTCCGGTTGCCAGTGCCGTCGCCGCGATCATCAGATCAAACGATCCCCGCGGGGAACCCTGGGCCCGGGTCCAAACCAGCAGTTCCGCGTGTCTGAGGGACACCAACTCGCTGTACTGCGCGACTGCGAACGTTCTGGCGACCCGCTCCACCGCCGCCTCCCGGCGGGCTCGGTGCTCCGTGCCGGCCAGCAGGGCTCCGACCCGGAGCTCCGTCAGGGTGATGGCCGCCACAGCCGCGTCGTCGTCCGCGGCGATGAAGTCCGCCGGGCTGAGTTTCCCCCGTTCGAAGGCGATCAGTACGCAGGTGTCCAGGATCAGCCTTCGTCCCATGGGTCCCGGACCTCCTCCGGGAGGTTCAGATCCCGGTGTGCTGTTTCCAGGTCGTCCGCGAACGCGGGGTCCGGACGATGGTCGGCGTAGGCGGCGATGATGGCCGCACCATTGGACCGCACCGGGGGGACGATGGTGGCGACCAGCTCGCCACCGCGGGTGATGCTGATCGTCTCGCCCTCGGAGGCCAGATCGAGGACGGCCGAGAAGCTGCGGCCGGCCTCTGTGGCGGTCATCGTTATCATGGAATCAGCGTATCCGACTCTCAGACTGTTCGGAGATCCATCCGTGTACTTCACCGACCGAGGCATCGAGGAGCTGCAGACGCGGCGCGGCGAGGAGGAGGTCAGCTTCGACTGGCTGGCCGACCGGCTGCAGGAGTTCGTGGACCTGAACCCGGAGTTCGAGGTTCCGGTCGAGCGGCTGGCCACCTGGCTGGCGCGGCTGGACGACGAAGAGGACGAGTGAGCAGAGCCGCTTGACTTCCCGGCAACACGATATATCGTGAATAGCAGAGGACGCGATACATAGCGCGTCCTCGCCAACCTATTCGGGGAGTCAGCATGGCCGAGCAGTGGACCGTCAGCACGCCGGAAAAGCTCACCTTCGACGCCGAGGTCACCCGCCTCCGCGTGCGCACCGTCGCCGGCGCCGTGAACGTCGTCGCCGCCGACGGGCCGGCCAGGCTCGAAGTCACCGAGCTCGAAGGGCCACCCCTCCAGATCACCCTCGACGGCGGCGAGTTGGTCGTCACCTACGAGGACCTGACTTGGAAGGACTTCTCCTGGAAGTCCCTGGCCACGTTCATCGGCAAGTGGCGCGAGAGCGCCCGCCGCCGTGCCGTGGTGTCCCTCGCGGTGCCGCACGGCACCCGGATCGAGCTCGGTTCGGCCTCCTCCGACACCGTGATCTCCGGCATCACCGCCCCGGTCACCGTGCACAGCGCCAGCGGCTCGACCACCCTGGTCGGCGTCTCCGGGCCGGTCGACGCCAATACCGTCTCCGGCAGCGTCCACGCCCAGTCGGTCTCCGGCGACCTCAAGGTCAACACCGTCTCCGGCGAGCTGACCGTCGTCGAGGGCGCCAGCCGCACCCTCAAGGCCAACTCGGTCAGCGGCGCGGTCACGGTCGACCTCGCCCGCGACAACACCACCGACGTCAGCCTCACCAATGTCTCCGGCGAGGTCGCCCTCCGCATCCCGGCGCCCGCCAACGCGCAGGTCCGCGCCAACACCACCAGCGGCGACGTCTCCAGCGCCTTCGACGAGCTCCGCATCGGCGGCACCTGGGGCGCCAAGCAGCTCACCGGGACCCTCGGCAACGGCTCCGGCAAGGTGAAGATCACTACGGTCTCCGGCTCCGTCGCCCTGCTCCGCCGTCCCGCCCCCGAGGATGACACTCCCAAGGCCCTCGACTTCAGCAAGGAGGACGAGGCATGAGCCCCGTTTTCGCCCATGGCCGTCTCCGTCTCTACCTCCTCAAGCTGCTGGACGAGTCCCCTCGCCACGGCTACGAGGTGATCCGCCTCCTGGAGGAGCGCTTCCACGGGCTCTACGCGCCCTCCGCCGGCACGGTCTACCCCCGGCTGGCCAAGCTCGAACAGGAGGGGCTGGTCTCACACACCGTCGAGGGCGGCCGCAAGGTCTACCGCATCACCGACGCCGGCAAGGCCGAACTGGCCGACCGGGCACCGGAGATCGACGCGCTGGAGGCCGAGATCCACGAGTCCGTCGCGCACCTGGCCGACCAGATCCGCGAGGACGTCCGCGACTCCGCGAAGGACCTCCGCGAGGAGATGCGCCGGGCGGCCAAGGAGTCCCGCCGCCAGACCAAGAGCGAGTCCAAGGGCTGGGGCCCGGACCCGGTCTGGGGCGACGGGCCCTGGCCGGGCATGGACAAGGAGACCTGGCAGCGCACCAAGGAGGAGTGGCGGGTCGCCAAGGAGCAGGCCAGGGAGCAGGCCCACCAGGCCAAGGAACAGGCCCGCAGCGCCCGCGAGGAGGCTCGCGCCACCCGCGAGCAGACCAAGGCGCTGCGCGACCAGGTCAGGGCCGAGGCGCACCGGATCGGCGAGCAGATGAAGGCTCAGGCCAGAAGCGGGGACTGGCCCTCCGGGCTGAGCGAGGGGCTGGCCGAGCTCACTCGCACGCTCACCGGGCTTGCCGACCCCTCGCGGTGGGGGCCTCCGACGCAGCAGAGCGAGCCGGTGGACAGCGAGCCGGTCGATCTGGGGAAGGACGCGCCCAACGACCTTCCGCCCTGGACGATCACCAATCCGTCCAACGAGCCGCTGCGCGAGCTCAGCGGGCTGCTGGACCGGTTTCGCGACGAGGTGCGTGACAGCGCGCGGGATCGCGGGTTCGCGGCGGAGGACTTGGTCAGGGCGCGGGCCGTGCTGGCGGCGGCTGCCAAGCGGTTGCGGGGGGAGTAGTCGCCGCGGGGCGCGGGGTGCCCTGTGTGCGGCGGCTCGGCGCCGTTTCGCGCACGCTTTTAATTGGGCAGAGCCCCGCGCCCCTGAAAGCTCAGGGCTGGAGCACGAGTTTTCCGAAGAGGTCGCCCTTCTCCATTCGCTCGAAGGCTTCTCGTGCATCACGCAACGGGAGGACCGAGTCGATGATGGGTCGGATGCCTGTGGTCGCGCACATCGACAGGAGGCCGGCCAGTTCCTCCTTGGTGCCCATGGTGGAGCCGACGACCTTCAGTTCCAGGAAGAAGATGCGGGTCAGTTCCGCAGGCGGGTTGGGGCCGCTCGTCGCGCCGGAGATGACGATCGTGCCGCCCGGGCGCAGGGACTTGACCGAGTGTGACCAGGTCGCCGCGCCCACGGTCTCCAGCACCGCGTCCACGCGCTCCGGCAGTCGCGCTCCGCTGGCGAAGGCCGCGTCCGCGCCCAGTTCCAGGGCCCGGGCGCGCTTCGCCTCGTCGCGGCTGGTGACCCACACCCGCAGTCCCGCCGCCTTGCCCAGCACCACCAGGGCGGTGGCGACCCCGCCGCCCGCGCCCTGCACCAGCACGGTGTCCCCGGGACGGACCCCCGCGTTGGTGAACAGCATCCGATAGGCCGTCAGCCAGGCCGTCGGCAGACACGCCGCCTGCTCGAAGGACAACTCCTTCGGCTTCGGCAGCAGGTTCCAGGTCGGCACCGTCACCTTCTCCGCGAAGGTCCCCTGGTACCGCTCCGTCAGAATCGACCGTGGTTCCCCCACCCGGACCCCGTAGCCGCTCTGGCCGATCACCGAGTGCAGCACGACCTCGTTGCCGTCCTCGTCGACGCCGGCCGCGTCGCAGCCGAGGATCATCGGCAGCCGCTCGCCCGGCAGCCCCACCCCCCGCAGCGACCACAGGTCATGGTGGTTCAGACTCGCGGCTTTGACGGTGACGACGCTCCACCCCTCCCGGGCCTCCGGCTCGGGACGCTCACCCAACTCAAGACCGCTCAGCGGGTCATCGGCATCAGTACGCGCAGCGTAGGCAGCAAACATGGCACCGACCCTAGCCCGCGCGGGCGCTCCGCCGGCGGCGCGGGGGCGTGGGTTTTTTCACTCCGTTCCGCCGCGCGGGGGCCGCGAGCAGAACACCCGCCACGTCGGGTTCACGTGGGGGTACCGGGGGGTCGCCCCCCGGGAGATCGGAGCACTCACGCCCCCGCCGCAGTACAGCCGGTACGGCTCAGCGCCGCGCGACGCCCTCGGCGCGCGCCGCGGCCGCCACCGCCTTGGTCACAGCCTCGGCGACCCTCGGGTCGAACGGGCTCGGGATGACCTCCTCCGCCGACAGGTCGTCACCCACCAGGTCCGCCAGGGCGTCCGCCGCGGCGATCTTCATGCCCTCGGTGATCCGGGTCGCCCGCACCTGCAGCGCGCCCGCGAAGATCCCGGGGAAGGCCAGCACATTGTTGATCTGGTTCGGGAAGTCGCTGCGCCCCGTCGCGACCACCGCCGCATAGCGGTGCGCCACCTCCGGGTGCACCTCCGGGTCGGGGTTGGCCATCGCGAAGATGAAGCAGTCCTTCGCCATGGTGGCGACGGCCTCCTCCGGCACCGTCCCACCGGAGACCCCGATGAACACGTCGGCCCCGGCCAGCACCTCCGCCAGCGAACCGCTCAGCCCGCCCCGGTTGGTCAGCTCCGCGATCTCCCGCTTCACGTCCGTCAGGTCGGAGCGTCCGACGTGGACCGCGCCCTGGCGGTCGCACAGCACCACGTCCCCGATCCCCGCGCCGACCAGGATCTTCGCGATGGCGATCCCCGCCGCGCCCGCGCCGGAGATGACCGCCCGCAGGTCGCCCAGCCCGCGCCCGGTCAGCTTGGCCGCGTTCCGCAGCGCCGCCAGGGTGACCACCGCGGTCCCGTGCTGGTCGTCGTGGAAGATCGGGATGTCCAGGGCCTCCTGCAGCCGCCGCTCGATCTCGAAGCAGCGCGGCGCGGAGATGTCCTCCAGGTTGACCCCGCCGAAGGACGGCGCCAGCCGGATCACCGTCTCGACGATCTCGTCGGTGTCCTTGGTGGCCAGTGCGATCGGCACCGCGTCCACCCCGCCGAACTGCTTGAACAGGATCGCCTTGCCCTCCATCACCGGCAGCGACGCCTCGGGCCCGATGTCCCCGAGCCCCAGCACGGCGGTCCCGTCGGTCACCACGGCGACCACGTTGGACTTCCAGGTGTAGTCGTTGACCAGTTCGGGGTGCTCGGCGATGGCCGTGCACACCCGGGCCACCCCGGGGGTGTAGGCGAGGGACAGGTCGTCGGCGTCACGGACCGGCACAGTGGCACTGATCTCCATCTTGCCGCCCCGATGGAGCGCGAAGGCGGGGTCGATCGGATCCTGCTCGTCCAGGGGGCGGGGGGTGATGATCTCGGCTGCCACGATGACCTCTTCGTCGTCGTACGGGGAGGTCGGTCGCCGCGCGCACGAGCGGCGGGGACTCCGGCCTCCATGAGGGTTGGGGGAACGGTTCGGGGAACGGCAGAGCGTCCGGTCGGTGCCTCTCCCGACACTAGCCGGGCCGCTACCACCGCACCTCTGTCTTTTCGTCCGCGTCATCGGGCCGACAACGGCCGTCCCATCGTTCAATCCGCCGTTCAATCCGCCCGCACAGGCGGTGTGACTGCACTCGAACGAGGGATGCATGAACACGGAACGAGGAGCCGGCCAAGTCGACGAAGCGCTTCGGCTCCGGAGCCTGCGTCGTCGGCTTCCGGTCCTCGCGTTTCCCGGATCGGTCCCGATCCGGTGGCCTGCTCCTGCAACGGGGGTCACCCGTTATGCGATTTTGACACAGGTAGTGACCCGAATGGCAGTACAGGAGTGGCAAGATTCGATCTCATTCACTGCTCGCGGCGTCGCATAAAGGTGTGCACCCCGCTGTGACGACATGCTGTGACGACTGCAGTTACCTCTCCCCAACAGGAGGAACCCTCATGGCCAGCCCCATCGGCACCCGCTCCATCGCCAAGCGCGTCATCGCGACCGGTGCCGTAGTCGCAGCGAGCTCCCTGCTGCTGACCGCCTGCGGCAGCTCCAAGATCAGCGGCAATACCGGCGCCGCCCCCAACGCCTCCCAGAGCGTCAACGCCGAAGGCGCCGACGCCGCTCTGGTGGCACTGGTCCCTGCCGCGCTCAAGACCGCGGGCACGGTGAACATCGCCACGGACGCCTCGTACGCGCCCATGGAGTTCAAGGACGCCAGCGGCAGCATCGTCGGCATGGACGTCGAGCTCGGTACCGCGATCATGAAGAAGCTGGGCCTCAAGGCGAACTTCGCCAACGCCAACTTCGACAGCATCCTCGGCGGTATCGCGGCCAAGAAGTACGACCTCAGCCTCTCCTCCTTCACGGCCACCCAGGCGCGCGAGAAGGCGGTCGACATGGTCACCTACTTCAACGCGGGCGAGGCGGTCGCCGTGCTGACCGGGAACCCGGACAACATCGACCAGAAGAACCTCTGCGGCGTCAAGATCGCCGTGCAGAGCGGCACCACCGAGGCCGACGAGATCAAGAACACCATCAACCCGGCGTGCAAGAAGGCCGGGAAGGCCGCCGCGACCGCCAGCGAGTTCACCCTGCAGACGGACGCCACCAGCGCCCTCGTCGCCAAGCGCGACCAGGCCATGATGGCCGACTCCCCGGTCGTGGACTACGCCGTCAAGCAGAGCGGCGGCACGCTCCAGAAGATCGGCCAGGACTACAACACCGCCCCCTACGGCATCGTCCTGCCCAAGGCGGACGGCCAGCTGGCGCAGGCCGTCCAGGGTGCCATCAAGGACCTGATCAAGGACGGCACCTACGGACAGATCCTCACCAAGTGGGGCGTCTCCTCCGGTGCCCTCACCGACTCGCAGGTCGTCGTCAACGGCGCCACAAGCTGATCCGGGACGTAACAGAACGTGAATGCTCCTCATGATGAGGTGGCGCTGACGAAGGGACGGCCCGAAGAGATTCGGGCCGTCCCCGTCCGCCACCCCGGACGCTGGGTCGGAGTCGCCGT
Organism: Streptacidiphilus sp. EB103A; assembly: GCF_041261405.1. Lineage (NCBI taxonomy): Bacteria > Bacillati > Actinomycetota > Actinomycetes > Kitasatosporales > Streptomycetaceae > Streptacidiphilus > Streptacidiphilus sp. EB103A. The sequence goes on from NZ_JBGCAQ010000018.1 coordinate 143,595, forward strand.
CATCGCGGTGCTCGTGGCCATGTTCGCCCACGCCATGCTGACGAACAAACAGCTGCACTGGGACATCGTCGGCGAGATCCTGCGCGATCCGACCATCCTGCGCGGGCTCGGCACGACCCTGGAACTGACGGCGCTGTCGATGGTGATCGGCATCGTCGGCGGCATCCTGCTCGCGGTGCTGCGGCTGTCGCACAACCCCGTGCTGTCGGGGGTCGCCTGGGTCTACATCTGGGTCTTCCGCGGCACGCCCGTGCTGGTCCAGCTGCTGGTCTGGAACTTCCTCGGGGCGATCTTCCCCAAGGTCTCCATCGGGATCCCGTTCGGACCGACGTTCCACTCCTGGAACTACAACGACCTGGTCCCGCTGTTCGCCGTGGCGCTGCTGGGTCTCGGGCTCAACGAGGCCGCCTACATGTCGGAGATCGTCCGGGCCGGCATCCAGTCGGTCGACGAGGGGCAGGCCGAGGCGGCCTCCTCGCTGGGGCTGACCCACACCCAGACGCTGCGCAGGATCGTGCTGCCGCAGGCGATGCGCGTGATCATCCCCCCGGCCGGCAACGAGACGATCTCCATGCTCAAGACCACCTCGCTGGTGGTGGTGATCGCGCTCACCGACCTGACCAAGGCCGGCCAGGACATCGGCTCCCGCACCTTCCAGAACATCCCCGAGCTGATCGCGGTCAGCCTGTGGTACCTCCTCGTCACCTCGGTGCTGACCATCGGCCAGTACTACGTGGAGCGCCACTTCTCCCGGGGGAGCAACCGGCAACTGCCGGACACCCCGTTGCAGAGGCTGCGGAAGACGCTCTTCTCGCTGCGGCGGCAGCCCGTCACGGCCGCCGGAGGTGCCGAATGACCCAGCCACAGACTCAGGCCCAGACCCCGATGGTCCGCGCCGAACAGGTGCACAAGTCGTTCGGCCCGGTCGAGGTGCTCAAGGGCATCGACCTGGAGGTGAAGGCCCGGGAGGTGTTCTGCATCGTCGGCCCGTCCGGCTCGGGCAAGTCCACCTTCCTGCGCTGCATCAACCACCTGGAGAAGATCAACGCCGGCCGGCTCTCGGTCGACGGCGAGCTGGTCGGCTACCGGGAGAAGAACGGGAAGCTGCACGAACTGAAGGACCGCGAGGTGGCGTTGAAGCGCCGCGACATCGGCATGGTCTTCCAGCGGTTCAACCTCTTCCCGCACCTCACGGCGCTGGAGAACGTCATGGAGGCCCCGGTCCAGGTCAAGGGCGAGGCCAAGGCCGCCGCCCGGGAGCGTGCCGAGGCCCTGCTCGCCCGCGTCGGCCTGGCCGACAAGGCGCGCAACTACCCCTCGCAGCTGTCCGGCGGGCAGCAGCAGCGGGTGGCCATCGCCCGGGCACTGGCGATGGAGCCCAAGCTGATGCTCTTCGACGAGCCCACCTCGGCGCTCGACCCGGAGCTGGTCGGCGACGTCCTGGACGTCATGCGGGGCCTGGCCGAGGACGGGATGACCATGATCGTGGTCACCCATGAGATGGGTTTCGCCCGCGAGGTCGGCGACGCCCTGGTCTTCATGGACGAGGGCGTGGTGGTCGAATCCGGCCACCCCCGTGAGGTTCTGACCAACCCCCAGCACGAGCGCACCCGCGCGTTCCTCTCGAAAGTGCTGTGAGTACGCTCTGTCGGAACCATGCGGCCCCGATGGCGGTCCCTCCACAGTGGGGACCGCCGCCGGGGCCGCAATGCTGCCATTCGTAATAGGCTGGTACCCAGCCCAGCCATTACTACTGAGGAGCGACACCGTGGAGCTCGCCTCCTACGCGGAGCTGGCCGTGCGGCTGGTCAACACCGAGGAGCCCGCCCGCGGCAAGGACGGTCTCACCACGGTGGAGGCCGTGCGGGGGCTGTTCAGCGGCAACAGCAGGGGCGGCCGGCTCGCCGACGAGGGGGATCTGCCCAGGCTCCGGTCGGTACGGGTGCGGCTGCGGGCGGTCTTCGAGTCCGCGGCCGAGGGCGACGAGACCCGGGCCGTGAACCTGCTCAACGAGCTGCTCACGGAGTACCCGGTCAGCCCGGTGGTCTCCGGACACGGCTTCCTGGGCGAGAACGGCCGCCCGCAGTGGCACATGCACCTGGCCGAGAGCGCCGGCACCGCCACCGCGCTGTTCGCGGCCGGCGCGAGCATGGGCCTGGCCGTCCACCTCACCCAGCACGGCGTGGACCGGCTCGGCATCTGCCAGGCGGCCCCCTGCCGCAACGCCTATCTGGACACCTCCACCAACCGCTCCCGCCGCTACTGCTCGGACCGCTGCGCGACGCGCGCCAACGTCGCGGCCTACCGGGCCCGCAAGCGCGAAGCCGCAGCCGGGGCCTAGGGAACTTCTCGGGGGTTTTCGGCTGCGGCGTGTGCCTGGCTTGTCGCGCAGTTCCCCGCGCCCCTAGCAAGTGCAACTGGCCCAGTTGCAGACCCCTAGGGGCACGGGGAACTGCGCGGCAAGCCCGCTACGGTCCGCAGCCGGAAACCCTCAGCACCTCACTACTGGCTGACGACACGCCGAAACGCCCCGAACCGCCGGGCCAGTGCATACGGCACCCGGTCCAGCAACCGTTCGAGCGGCCGCGGCGGGGCCAGCCAGGACGGCCGGGGGGCGATCCGCAGCAGCACCCGCCCGAGCACCAGTTCGTCCGGCACCGGCCCGAAGTCCCGGCTGTCGCCCTCGACCTGGCTGTTGTCCGACAGCAGCCACCAGCCGCCGCCGCGCCGCTCGACCGCCCGCTTGACCACGAACAGCTCCTGCCGCAGCGGATGCCGCGCCACCACGATCGCCCCGTCCCTGACCCGCCCGCCGTAGCGGCAGAACAGCCGGTCGCCGTGGGCCAGGGTGGGCGCCATCGACGGTCCGTCAACATCGAGTACCCCGTAGCGCCCCGGGGTGACCCCGCCCTCAGGGGGTTCCTGGGGAAGCGGGGCGGGGAGCGGGTCGTGCTTCTGCTCAGCCATGCCGTTCCGCCGTTCCTCGCTCTTCGTCCCGTGCCGCGGTGCCCTACTGCTGCCTCGGCTCCATCTTCTCCCACCGCGCGGGGAAGTCCACGGCTCCTACGGCTTTTGTCCTAGGACCGGGCCCTGGACGCGATTCACCGGACGATCCGGAGTAATCTCGTGCCCGGGAAGACGATCACAGGAAAGGGACCTTTCATGCTCTCTCGGCTGTTTGCACCGCGGATCACTGTCCACGCCCACTGCGACCTGCCCTGCGGTGTCTACGACCCCGCGCAGGCCCGCATCGAGGCGGAGTCGGTCAAGGCCACCCAGGAGAAGTACCAGGCCAACGACGACCCGCACTTCCGTGCGCGCGCCATCGTCATCAAGGAGGAGCGCGCCGAGCTGGCCAAGCACCACGTCTCGGTGCTGTGGTCCGACTACTTCAAGGCCCCGCACTTCGAGGCCTACCCGCAGCTGAACACCCTGGTCAACGACACCCTGAAGGCCCTCAGCGCCGCCAAGGCGTCCACCGACCCGTCGACCGGCCAGAAGGCTCTGGACCTGATCGCCGAGGTTGAGAAGATCTTCTGGGAGACCAAGAAGGCCTGACGCTGCTGAACCGTCAGCGTGAAGGGGTCGGACGAGCTGTCTCGTCCGACCCCTTAGCGCTCGCCTCCGCTTCGGCGGAGAGATGCTGTCGTTGACCAGCCTGTGAAGCCCTGGGTACGGAGCACCCCCACGTTTGCGGGGAACGATCTCCCGCCAGAGTGTCACCAAAGTCGGCTCGACGGTTTGCGCATCCCCGTCCGCCACCCGCACGAGTGACCGCTCGCTCAATCTTCCGCGTGGTCCACCAGGGCCTCCTCGTAGTCGAGTTGGCGAATGAGGCGGCGGAGCAGCTCGTCGTCGATGCGGTCGCTGTTCCGCAGTTCGACGAAGACGTCGCGCTCGGCGGCGATGGTCTCCTTGCCCAGCCGACGGTAGACGGCGTCGGCGGAGTCCCCGGTCTCGGCGTCCACCGCCGCGCCCAGGCGCTCCCAGACGGCGTTCTGGCGGCGTTCCAGCACCCGGCGCAGCCGCTGCTCCAGCGCCTCGGGGAGCCGGTTGCGCGGGTCGGTGAGCAGCTCGTCGAGCCGGGCCGTGGCGGCCAGTGAGGCGTCGTTCTGCGCCTGGGCCTGGATCAGCACCCGCCGCTGCGGATCGACCTCGGGCAGCGGCAGGGCGTTCACCAGCTTGGGCAGGGTCAGGCCCTGCAGCAGCAGGGTGCCGATGACCACCACGAAGGTCAGATAGAGGATCAGTTCCCGCCCGGGGAAGGGCTGCCCGTCGTCCAGGGTCTCCGGGATGGAGAAGGCGACCGCCAGCGAGACCACCCCGCGCATCCCGGCCCAGGCGACGACGAACGGCCTGGTCCATTCGGGGACGCCCTCCCGCTCCCGGATCCGGCGGATGAGCAGCACCGGCAGGTAGGTGGCCGGCCAGCACCAGACGAACCGCGCCACGATCACCGCTCCGAGCACCAGCAGGGCCCAGCCCAGCAGTTCCGCCGAGGAGTAGCCGCGCAGCGCCCGCAGCACCACCGGGAGCTGCAGTCCGATCAGGGCGAAGACCGCGGACTCCAGGATGAAGGCGACCATCTTCCAGACCGCCTCCTCCTGGAGCCGCAGCGCGAAGTCCACGGTGTGGGCGTGGTGGCCCAGGTAGAGGCCGACCACGACCACCGCGATCACGCCGGAGGCGTGGAACGCCTCGGCCGCCGCGTAGGCGGCGAACGGCACCAGCAGCGAGAAGGTGTTGAGCAGCAGCGGGTCCTTCAGCCGCACCCGGGCCCACTGCAGCGGCACCATCAGCACCAGCCCGACGGCGGTGCCGCCGATCGCGGCGAGCAGGAACTCGCCGAAGGCGGTCCCCCAGGAGAAGCCCTCGCCGAGGGCGGCGGCGACGGCGACCCGGTAGGCGGTGATCGCGGTGGCGTCGTTGACCAGGCTCTCGCCCTGCAGGATGGTGACGATCCTGGCCGGCAGGCCGACCCGGCGGGCGATGGCGGTGGCGGCGACCGCGTCGGGCGGGGCGACCACCGCGCCGAGGACGAAGGCGGCGGCGACCGGCAGCCCGGGGACCACCGCGTAGGCGACCAGGCCGACGGCGACGGTGCTGAACAGCACGAAGCCGATGGAGAGCAGCGCGACCGCGCGCAGATTAGCGCGCAGGCTCCGGTACGAGCTGTCCAGCGCCGCCGTGTAGAGCAGCGGCGGCAGCACCAGGGGCAGCACCAGCCCGGGATCGAGGGTGTAGGTCGGCACGCCGGGGATGTAGGCGGCGGCCAGGCCGGCGGCGACGAGCAGCAGCGGAGCCGAGATGCGCAGGCGCCGGGCCACGCCGGCGACGGCGGCGCTGCCCGCGACAAGCGGCAGCAGGGCGCTGGAGGACATGGGTTGCGTCTTTCGAAGAATGGGGTCTTCGGGAGGGGACTGGGCGACGGGGCTGACAGGATGGGGGCCGGGGAGAGGGGGCGGCAGGTGTTCGAGGGTCACCGCAGGAAACGGAAGCACAGCGAGGCTCAGGAGCGCGAACGGCGCGCGGAGAGCTCGGCGCCGCGCTCCCGTACCCTGGTCGCTATGTCTGGAATGCACGGTTGTTCGCACAGCGCCGCCCTGCCCGCCCCGGAACCCGAGGCGCTCGCCGAGACCTGCCCGGAGTGCGTCGTGCTCGGCCAGCACCCGGTCCAGCTGCGCAAATGCCTGATCTGCGGGCATATCGCCTGCTGCGACTCCTCCCCCAGCCGGCACGCCACCGCGCACTTCCACGCCACCGGGCATCCGGTGATGCGCTCCTTCGAACCGGGCGAGTCCTGGCGCTGGTGCTACGAGGACCGCTCACTGGTCTGACCCTCCGGATGCGGTCACGGCCCCAGTAGGCTCGACACCATGATCCGTGAAGCACGCCCCGACGACGTCCCGCAGATCCTGGCCTTCGTCCGGGAGCTGGCGGAGTACGAACGGGCCCTGGAGGACGCCAGGGCGACCGAGGAGCAACTGCACTCCGCCCTGTTCGGCCCGCATCCGGCCGCCTTCGCCCACATCGCCGAGGACGACACCACCGGCGAGCCGGTGGGCTTCGCGCTGTGGTTCCTCAACTTCTCGACCTGGAAGGGCGTCCACGGCCTCTACCTGGAGGACCTCTACGTCCGGCCGGAGGCCCGCGGCGGCGGGCACGGCAGGGCACTGCTGGCCACCCTGGCGCAGATCTGCGTCGAGCGCGGGTACGGGCGGCTGGAATGGTCGGTGCTGGACTGGAACGAGCCCTCGATCGGCTTCTACAAGTCGCTCGGGGCCGTTCCCATGGACGAGTGGACGGTCTTCCGCCTTACCGGTGCGCCGCTGACCGCGCTGGGCTCCGCACGGAATTGACCACTCCCGGGCGATATCCTCACCCGCGCTGCCACGCTTCGCAGCTGACGTCTTACCATGAGTCATCCGAAGGGCGTAACGGCCACACCGGTTCTCCGGCGGTGCTTATCGAGCAGTCCGGTCCCCGGACGGGCGACATCGCACCGAGGATCGCGATAGCGTCACCTCCCGGGCGGAATACGCCCGCACGAGCTGCACTTGCTGAGAACAACCGCTCGGCGGCGGTGTCCGCCGCAGCGGCGCAACACCAACGGAGGTGAGGGTGTCCCAGATCGACGGCGAGCCCGACGCGAAGGACTTCGTCGAAGTCCGGCTGCCCGCGGCGGGTGCCTACCTCTCGGTCCTGCGAACCGCGACAGCGGGCCTCGCAGCCAGACTCGACTTCACCCTCGACGAGATCGAGGACCTGAGGATCGCGGTCGACGAGGCCTGCGCCATCCTGCTCCAACAGGCGGTGCCGGGCAGCGTGCTCCGCTGTGTGTTCCGGCTGGTCGGCGACTCGCTACGGGTGACCGTCTCGGCGCCGACCACCGACGGCCGCGCCCCCGAGCGCGACACCTTCGCCTGGACGGTGCTCTCCGCACTGGCCGGCGAGGTGGAGTCGACCGTGGAGGAGGACCGCACGGTCACCATCAGCCTGCACAAGAAGCGCGGCGCCGGGCCGGGCCAGCCTTGAGGGTCTCGCAGGTCTTGAGGGTACGGACAAGTTGATCCCGGAACGGAACGGAACGGGGGATCGCCGTGAGTGATCTGGACCGCAGCAGCGGTGCCGGGCTGCAGTCCGGTACGGGTACGAGCGCTGGTAAGGCCGTGCTGCCGGCACAGTCGGTGGGCGCGGCGTCAGAGCAGGCGGAGGACAGGGTGTTGGCAGACGATCCCGACCGTCCCGACCAGGTACCGCCCCCGGTGGTCGGGGAGACGGACGGTCTGGACAAGGCCGAGGCGAAAGCGGAGGCCGACGGCGACGAGCTCGACTCGGACGCCGCCGAACTGGTCGCGGACATCGTCGGCGACCTCGCCGACACCGCGGCGGACGAGGACGCGGAGCACGCCGCCGCGCCCGAACCGCATGTCTGGGGCGGCGGCCGGCCGACCCCGCAGCGGCACGGCGCGCCGGACCGCGAGGCGGCCAGGGCGCTGTTCGTCCAGCTCGCCGCGCTGGAGAAGGACTCACCGGAGCGGGTCGAGCTGCGCAACCAGCTGGTCCGGATGCACATCCCGCTGGTGGAGCACCTGGCCCGGCGGTTCCGCAACCGCGGCGAGCCGCTGGACGACCTGACCCAGGTCGCCACCATCGGACTGATCAAGTCGGTGGACCGCTTCGACGTCGACCGGGGCGTGGAGTTCTCCACCTACGCCACGCCCACCATCGTCGGCGAGATCAAACGCCACTTCCGCGACAAGGGCTGGGCGGTGCGGGTCCCGCGCCGGCTCCAGGAGCTGCGGCTCTCGCTCACCACGGCCACCGGCGAGCTCTCCCAGCAGCACGGCCGCTCGCCCACCGTGCACGAGCTGGCCGAGCGCCTCGGCATCACCGAGGAGGAGGTGCTGGAGGGGCTGGAGTCCGCCAACGCCTACAGCACCCTCTCCCTGGACGTCCCGGACACCGACGACGAGTCGCCGGCCGTGGCGGACACCCTGGGCGCCGAGGACGACGCGCTGGAGGGGGTGGAGTACCGCGAGTCGCTCAAGCCGCTGCTGGCCCAGCTGCCGCAGCGGGAGCAGCGGATCCTGGTGCTGCGCTTCTTCCGGAACATGACCCAGTCCCAGATCGCCTCCGAGGTGGGCATCTCCCAGATGCACGTCTCCCGGCTGCTGGCCCGGACGCTGGCCCAGCTCCGGGACAAGCTGCTGCTGGAGGAGTAGTCCGGACTACTTGCCGTACCCCGCAGGCCACAGCGTCGCCGTGGTCCGCGGGTGCAGCAGCAGGACGATCCCGCCGATCCCGGCCAGGCCGACCGCGACGCCGACCGGGATCTGCAGGCCGCCGTTCTGGAAGGTGAAGTAGGTGACGGCCAGGCAGAGGGTGTCCACCATCACCGCCGGGCTGCGCCCCCAGCGCTTCAGCCGCAGCAGCGCCCGTCCGGCGAACAGCGGCAGCAGGCCGAGCAGCAGCACGATGAACCCGCCGAACTCGGTGAGCCCGACCCCGGTGTGGGTGTGCGTCAGCAGCCCCTCGACCATCAGGTAGACGCCGTAGGCGGTGAGCAGGACACCCTGGGCCACCGCTATGGCCGCGCCGGCGGTCAGCATCCAGGGGCGGGCCGCGGCGGTCGGGGCGGCGGAGGCGGTACGGGCATCGAGCGGGGCGTCGGCAGTCACCTCACCAGGCTAGCCGCCCCGGCAGCGGCCCCGGTCGGGCCCCTCCTCCTTCGGGAGGCCCTTTCCCTGTCGCATACCTGCCGGTAGGTAAGCTGACGGTATGCGTGCGCTCCTGGTCGTCAACCCGAAGGCGACCACCACCAGCGGCCGGACCAAGGACGTACTCGCCCGAGCCCTGGCCAGCGACCTGAAACTGGAGGTCGTGGCCACCGAGTACCGGGGCCACGCCCGCGATCTGGCCCGGGACGCCGCGGCCTCCGGCAACGTGGACCTGGTGGTCTCGCTGGGCGGGGACGGCACGGTGAACGAGATCGTCAACGGACTGCTCGCGGAGGGACCCTCCGAACACCTGCCCAGACTCGCCGTGGTGCCCGGCGGCAGCACCAATGTCTTCGCCCGCGCCCTCGGTCTGCCCAATGACCCGGTGGAGGCGACCGGAATACTCCTGGACGCCCTCTCCTCGAAACGGGAGCGAACCGTCGGCCTCGGCCGGGCGGTGACCCCGGGCCTTCCGGAGCGCTGGTTCACCTTCACCGCCGGCTTCGGTTTCGACGCCGGCGTGGTCGGCCGGGTCGAGCAGCACCGCCGCAGCGGCAAGCGGTCCACTCACGCGCTTTACATCAACCAGGCGGTACGCCACTACCTCGGTGAGCGCGAACACCGCAGGGCGGGCCCGATCACTCTCCGCATCCCCGGCGCGGAACCGGTCGAGGGGCTGGTGGTGTCCATAGTGGCGAACACCTCTCCCTGGACCTTCCTGGGCAACCGCCCGGTCTACGCCTCGCCCGAGGCGACGTTCGACACGGATCTGGACCTCTTCGGGATGACGAAGATGTCGTTGTTGCAGACCCTTCGAACGATCCCCCAGCTCCTGGACGGTTCCGGGAAGGGTCCGCGGGGCAAACACGTGGTCGCTTACCACGACCTCCGGGAATTCACCTTGCATTCGCAGGAAACGATGCCATTTCAGGTCGACGGAGACCACCTTGGAGAGCGGAACCAAGTCAGCTTCTCAGGCGTACGTCGCGCACTGCGTGTGATTGTGTGATCAGAAGGGCCTTGTGCCCTTCTTCTCGAACGCGTGGCCCGCTTCACTCCATAGAAGTACAGGGTGTGACCTAGCAGACACCGACGAATCAAAAATTCCTTCTCGATAGGGGTTGTATCCGGAGTCGAGGTTTGCGAACCTTTACATGGCGATCGGGACGGACCGTTACCGGAGACCCGCCTGATTCGCCCGAATCCACTGCAACGTCGCAGGCACCCGCACGCCGACCCACCCGTTGGCCGCGCACCTGCCACAGGGTTCGTGAAAGCGTTCACATTCACAAGCCACCGATGAGCCGCGGGACATCCCCGTCGGCTGGAGGAGTTGGATCATCATGGACTGGCGCCACCGCGCTGTCTGCCGGGAAGAAGACCCCGAGCTGTTCTTCCCCATCGGCAACACGGGGCCCGCCCTGCTGCAGATCGAGGAAGCGAAGGCCGTCTGTCGTCGCTGCCCGGTCATGGAAAGCTGCCTGCAGTGGGCCCTGGAGACCGGTCAGGACGCCGGCGTCTGGGGTGGAATGAGCGAGGACGAGCGTCGTGCGATGAAGCGTCGCGCCGCCCGCAACCGAGCGCGCACCGCCTGACGCACCGTCCGGCAGAGAGATCTTCTGCCTGGGGGACGCAACGCCGCACCACCTGAACCACCCGCATTACTTCTCGATCAGCACGTGATCAAGTGCCGCAAGGCACTTTCCGAGGCGGCGCACCGATCGCGGCGCTCTCCATCCCCGGCAGTTTGATACCGTCGGAGAAGAGGGCAGCCGCCCGTGCGAAGCACGCGGGCACCGTCCCGCACCCAGAGCCCCTGCTCCGGCCGACTCCCCCCGACGGCCGGAGCAGGCTTGAGAGGCCCTGTCGACCCTCCCCCCCGGTCGGCAGGGCCTCGTTCTGTCTCCGGACCGGACCCTCTACCTGCTCAACTCCACCGTGCTGCTCAACTCCACTGCGCCACAGGGTTTCCCAGCCAGCGCGTCCCGGCCGGCAGGGCCTCGCCCCGCATCACCAGGGAGGCCGGGCCGACCACCGCGCCCTCCCCCACTCCCGCGCCCAGCAGCACGATCGAGTGCGGCCCCACGGTCGCCCCGGCCCCGATGTCAACGCCGTCCATCCGCATCAGCCGATCGTGGAAGAGATGCGTCTGCAGCACCACACCGCGGTTGACCGAGCAGCCATCCCCCAGACGGACCAGGTCCGTCTCCGGCAGCCAGTGGGTCTCGCACCACACTCCGCGGCCGATCCGCGCACCCAGACTGCGCAGCCAGAGGGTGAGGAAGGGCGTCCCCAGCAGGGAGCTGCCGAGCCAGGGCATCGCCAGCTCCTCCACGAAGACGTCGAACAGCTCATTGCGCCAGACGAAGGAACTCCACAGCGGCTGCCGCCCGCTCCGGAACCGTCCCAGCAGCAGCCATTTGGCCGCGGTGGTGAACAGGCAGGCGGCCAGCCCGCCGCTCAGCAGCAGTACCCCGGAGCCGAGCGCACAGGCCGTCAGGCCGTCCCGGCGCAGCAGCTCCTGGAGTGCGGCCACAGCCAGGTCGCCCAGCAGCACGGTCAGCGCCAGCGGGACCAGGCGGCACAGCTCCACCGCCGCCCGGGCCAGCACCAGCCGGCGCGGCGGGTCGTAGGTGCGGGCCCCGTCCCCGGCCTCGGCGACCCGCTGGATGCCGAACCCCGGCCGGCCCAGCCAGGACGTCCCGACGGCGACCCGGTCCGCGGGCGGGACGTCGGAGAGCACCCCGACCAGCGAGTCGGCCGGCAGCTGCCGTCCGGGACCGACGATCCCGGAGTTCCCGACGAAGGACCGCCGCCCGACCGCGGCCGGGCCGAGCCGCAGCCAGCCGTCGCGGACCTGGAACGGGGCGAGCAGGGTGTCGTCGGCCAGGAAGGCGTAGTCGTCCACCCGGGTCAGCCCGGGCAGGGCGAGCACGGTCGACGCCTCCACCCGGCGGCCGACCCGGGCGCCCAGCAGCCGCAGCCAGGCCGGCGTGGCCAGCGAGGAGTACAGCGGGAAGAGCATCGACCGGGCCGAGCCCATCAGCTGGTGCACCGCCCAGACGCTCCATCCCGCGCGGCCCAGGGCCGGGTGCAGGCCCGGGGTGACGGCCCGTGAGAGCAGTCGGACCAGGGCGGCCAGCAGCAGGGCGTAGAGGCACAGGGTGAGCAGGGCCAGCGGCACCGAGGTGACCAGCAGCCGGTCGAACACGCTGGTCCAGGTGGGGTCTTGGCCCATGAACAGATACAGCAGCAGCGCCCCGGGGGCGGCGGCGGCCAGCGGCAGCAGCTGGAGCAGCAGCAGGGACAGCGTGTAGACGGCCTGCCAACGGCGGCGGCGCCCCGGAGGGACGGCAGGGGCCGCGACCGGCCAGGCCGGCCCGTCGGCCGCGCCCGCAGGCCGGCGGTCCGGGCGGGCCGGTGAGCCGTGCCAGCGGGCGCGGGCCGGGACGGCCCCGGTGACGCAGCTGCCGGGGGCGACCTCGGCGCCGGGGCCGACCACGGCGCCGGGCATCAGCGTGGACCTGGTGCCGACGCTGGCCCCGGGCCCGACCGAGATGGTGCCCAGGTGCAGCCGGTCCCCCTCCAGCCACCACCCCGCCGCGTCCACCTCGGGCTCCAGCGAGCAACCCGAGCCGAACACGGCCAGCCCGGTGACCGGCGGCATGGTGTGCAGATGGACGTCCTCGCCGACCCGACAGCCCAGCAATCTGGCGTAGCGCCCGGCCAGTGGGGTGCCCAGCACCGAGGCCACGTTGAAGACGCCGACCAGGCGCTCCGCCGTCCACAGCCGCAGGTGCGCCGGGCCGCCGCGCGGATAGGTCCCCGGCCGCAGACCCCGGGTCAGCAGCCGGGCGCCGACCGCACCGATGACGGTGCGTCCAAGGGCGCTGGAGAGCAGCAGCCAGCCGCTGGCGATCAGCCACCAGGAGGTCCGCTGGGTCCAGGGCAGCGAGGAGGGCAGCAGATTGTCGAGGGCGGCGAGGGCGAGCACCCAGCGCAGCCCGGCCAGGGTGTGCAGCAGGGCCAGCACCGCCGCCTGGTAGAGGCCGACCAGTACGGGAGGAACGGCGGCGGGCGCAGGCTGCGGGGCGGTACGGTCCGGGGCGGCGTCCCCGGTGCGGCCCTCGGCACGCCGGTCCGGGCTCCGGTCCAGGCTCCGGTCCAGGTGGGCCGCGAGGTCGCCCAGTCGCGGCTGCCGGTAGAGGTCGGCCACCGAGAGGCCGGGGTGCCGCTGCCGCAGCAGTGAGACCAGCCGGGCGGCGGACAGGCTGGTGCCGCCCAGCGCGAAGAAGTCGCTGTCCGCGTCCGGGGCGACGCCGAGCAGGTCGCGCCACTGCCGGGCGAGCCGGGCGGCGGTGCCGTGCAGCGCGGCGTCCGGGTCGGGTTCCCCGGCCCGGGGCAGCGGCCAGGGCAGCGCCTTGCGGTCCACCTTTCCGGAGGTCCTGGTCGGCAGTTCGGCCAGCTCCGCCAGCACCGGCACCAGCGCCGCGGGCAGCCGCTGCCGCAGCAGTCTCCGCAGCGGCGCCAGGTCGAGCCCGCCGGTACCTGATCGATCGTCATTCTCCGGGGACGGCCTGGTCTCCGGGACCAGGTAGCCGACCAGCATCTGGCCGCCGGCCGCGGTCTCCCGCACCGCCGCGGCCGCCGCCCGGACGCCGGGGAGGGCGGCCAGCGCGGCGTCGAGCTCGCCGAGCTCGATCCGCCGGCCGCCGAGCTTGACCTGCTCGTCGGCGCGGCCGACGAAGGCCAGGCCGTCCCGTTCGGCCCGGACCAGGTCCCCGCTGCGGTAGACCCGGGCCCCGGGGAGGGCAGGGTGGGCCTGGAACTTCTCCGTGTCCCTGGCCCGGTCCAGATAGCGCGCCGTGCCGACCCCGGCGATCAGCAGTTCCCCGGTGCCGCCCCAGGGGACGGGCCGTCCGGCCGGGTCGACCACCGCGATCCGCCAGCCGGCCAGTGGGGTGCCGATGCGCACCGGCTGCCCGGCCCGCATCCGGGCGGCGCAGGCCACGACGGTGGTCTCGGTCGGACCGTAGGTGTTCCAGAACTCCCGCCCGGGCACGTCCAGGCGCTGGACCAGCTCGGCCGGGCATGCCTCCCCGCCGACGATCAGCAGCCGGACCGCGTCCAGGTCCTCGGCCGGCCAGAGCGCGGCCAGGGTCGGCACGGTGGACACCACCGTGATGCCGCGCCGGACCAGCCAGGGCCCGAGGTCGGCCCCGGACCGGACCAGCGCCCGGGGTGCGGGCACCAGGCAGGCGCCGTGCCGCCAGGCCAGCCACATCTCCTCGCAGGAGGCGTCGAAGGCCACCGAGAGACCGGCCAGCACCCGGTCGCCGCGTCCCAACGGGGCGTCCCGGAGGAAGAGTTCGGCCTCGGCGTCGACGAAGGCCGCCGCCGAGCGGTGGCTGACGGCGACGCCCTTGGGACGTCCGGTGGTGCCCGAGGTGAAGATCACCCAGGCGTCGTCCGCCGGGGTCGGCGGGCGCGGCCGCGCCCTCGGTGCGGCGGCCCCGGGACCGTCCGTCAGCGCGCCGCCCGCGCCCAGGACCACCCGTACCCCGGCGTCCTGCCAGATCAACTCGGCGCGCTCGTCCGGGTCGTCCACATCCACCGGGACGTAGGCGGCGCCGGCCCGCAGCACCCCGAGGATCGCGATGTACAGCTCAGCCGTCCCGGACGGCACCCGCACGCCCACCCGGTCGCCGGGGCCCACGCCCCGGGCCTCCAGCCGGGCCGCCGTCGCGTCGGCCGCGTCCCGCAGCGCCCGGTAGTCGAGGACGGTGCCGTCCGCGTCCAGGGCGGGGGCCAGCGGCGCGTTCCGCACCGTGGCGTCGAGGACGTCCAGCAGGGTGCGGGCCGGTGCGGCAGGCCGTACCGGCCAGGCGGCCTTCGGAGAATGGGGGTGCGGCAGCGTCGCCGCGGGAGGTGCCACAATCTGGGGTTCCACGTGCCGCGCTCTCGTCAGGTGCCAGAGGGTCCAGGCTCATAGGGACTGACGAGCAGAGGGGGGTTGGAGTATGGAAGAGCAGCGCAAAAAAACGGTAAATCCCGTTTTATCGTCATGAGTAACCGTCAAATGTGCGATTACGGTGCAGACGTACCCACCGGCACCTCCAGCACCACCCGGGTCCCTCCCGACTCGGCCGGCACCATGTCGAAGCTGCCGCCCAACTCCCCCACCACCAGGGTCCTGACGATCTGCAGCCCCAGATTCCCGGCCCGCTGCGGGTCGAAGCCCTCCGGCAGGCCGACGCCGTCGTCGGTCACCGTGATCAGCAGCTGCTCCTCGACCCGACTGCCGCCGCCGCCCCAGCCATTGCCCCATCCGGCGTCCGGCGGCGCCGGCATCCGCCCGCGCACCGCACGGACCGTCACCTCGCCGCCCGCCTTGGGCCCGTAGGCGTGCTCCAGTGCGTTCTGCAGGATCTCGGTCAGCACCATCGCCAGCGGGGTGGCCACATCGGCCGAGAGGATGCCGAAGCTGCCGCTGCGACGCGCGGTCACCCGGCCGTCCTGGGACAGCTCCATCACCATCGCCAGCACCCGGTCCGCGATCTCGTCGAAGGCGACGTGCTCGTCCAGGTTCTGCGACAGCGTCTCGTGGACGATGGCGATGGAGCCGACCCGGCGCACGGCCTCGTCCAGCGCGCCGCGGGCGGCGTCGTTCTCCATCCGGCGGGACTGCAGCCGCAGCAGCGCCGCGACGGTCTGCAGGTTGTTCTTCACCCGGTGGTGGATCTCCCGGATGGTGGCGTCCTTGGTCATCAGCTCGCGCTCGCGCCGCCGCAGCTCGGTGACGTCGCGCAGCAGCACCAGCGAGCCGATGTGGTCGCCCTTGGGCTTCAGCGGGATGGCCCGCAGCTGCACCACGCCGTCGCCCGACTCGACCTCGGTCTGCCGCGGCGCCCAGCCGCTGGCCAGCTTGACCAGGGCCTCGTCCACCGGACCGCGGCCGGGCGGAGCCAGGTCGGCGGTGGTCTTGCCCAGGTGCAGGCCGACCAGGTCGGCGTTGAGGCCGAGCCGGTGGTAGGCGGAGAGCGCGTTGGGGCTGGCGTAGGTGACCACCCCCTCGGCGTCGAGGCGCATCATGCCGTCGCCGACCCGCGGCAGGGCGTCCATGTCGGCCTGCTCTCCGGGGAACGGGAACGAACCGGCCGCGATCATCTGGGCCAGGTCGGAGGCGCTCTGCAGATAGGTGAGCTCCAGCCGGCTGGGGGTGCGCACGGTCAGCAGGTTGGTGTTGCGGGCGATCACGCCCAGCACCCGTCCCTCGCGCCGGACCGGGATGGACTCGACCCGGACCGGGACGTCCTCGCGCCACTCCGGGTCGCCCTCGCGGACGATCCGGCCCTCGTCCAGCGCCACGTCCAGCATCGGGCGGCGGCCGCGCGGCACCAGATGGCCGACCATGTCGTCCTGGTAGGAGGTCGGACCGGTGTTGGGGCGCATCTGCGCCAGCGACACGTACCGGCTGCCGTCGCGGGTGGGCACCCACAGCACCAGGTCGGCGAAGGAGAGGTCGGAGAGCAGCTGCCACTCGGACACCAGCAGGTGGATCCACTCCACGTCGGCGCTGTCCAGATTGGTGTGGTGGCGCACCAGCTCATTGAGGGAAGGCATCCTCCGAGCGTATCCGGCCTACGGCGGCACGGTCGTGCTGGCCCGCTGTGCGGCCGCCGCCGACCCGCCGGGCGAACCGACTGCTCAGCGGGGATGGACAACGCAATTGGTCTAGTCCACAATGGGGAGTGCACCAAGGGGAGTCCCACCGCGCTATCTGCCCTGACTGCGCACCGGGCCTTTCCGCTTGATGAGAGTCGGACTGAACGTCCCGCGCCGCCGGGCCCGCACACCCGCCGCGCGGAGACACCAGCCACCGACCATGCCTCGGGCCGCGGTGCCGGACAGGTTGAGGGTCCTGTCCCGGCGCCACGGCCCTTGTGCGTTCGGTGCGTTCGGTGCGTTAAGTGCGTTCAGTGCGT
Organism: Streptacidiphilus sp. EB103A; assembly: GCF_041261405.1. Lineage (NCBI taxonomy): Bacteria > Bacillati > Actinomycetota > Actinomycetes > Kitasatosporales > Streptomycetaceae > Streptacidiphilus > Streptacidiphilus sp. EB103A. Next base: position 160,300 of record NZ_JBGCAQ010000018.1, read on the forward strand.
CTCGGTGACCTTGGCCAGCGCCCTCGGCGCGTCCGGGTCCTGCCCGCGGGCGACGGTGATCTCGTAGGCCAGCAGCTGCAGCGGCAGGATCTCCAGGATCGGCTGCACCTCCTCGGCCACCCCGCCCGGCAGGGCGAACCCGGCCGAGGCCTTGTCCACCTGGGCCTGCGGCCCGATCACCACCAGGTCCGCCCCGCGCCCCCTGAGCCGGTCCAGCACCGGCTGCAGCGCGACCCCGCCGCGGCCGTCCGGAACGACGGCGATCACCGGTGAGGCGTTGTCCACCATCGCCAGCGGGCCGTGCAGCAGGTCGGCGCCGGAGAACGGGATGGCTGGGATGTAGGTGGTCTCCATCAGCTTCAGCGCCGCCTCACGGGCGGTCGGATAGCCGTAGCCGCGCGAGGTGACCACCAGCCGCTGCGCGAACCGGTAGCGCTCGGCGAGCTGACGGACCTCGTCCCCCCGGTCCAGGATCGACCGCGCCAGTCCCGGCAGCTCCCGGGCGGCGCCGCCCTCGCCCCCGCGCACCCCCTCGACCAGCAGGTACAGCGCCAGCAGCTCGGCCGTGTAGGTCTTGGTCGCCGGCAGCGCCTTCTCCGGACCGGCCAGGACGTCGATGTGGAACTCGGCGACCTCGGCCAGCGGCGAGCCCGGGTTGTTGGTGACGGCCAGGGTGACCGCCCCGGCCTGCCGCGCCGCCCTGGTGGCGGCGACCAGGTCGGGCGAGCCGCCCGACTGGCTGACCGTGATCGCCAGGCAGTCGGTCAGGTCCGGCTTGGCGCCGTAGACGGTGATGGTGGACATGGAGCTCAGCCCGGCCGGTTTCCCCAGCAGCACCTCGATCAGGTACTTGGCATAGAGGGCCGCGTTGTCGCTGGTCCCGCGGGCGGTCAGCAGCACGAAGCGGGGCCGGCGGGCGGCGATCGCGGTCGCCACCGTGCGGATCGCCGGGGCGCCCCGGTCCAGGATGCGCCGCAGCACGTCGGGCTGCTGGGCGATCTCCCCCGCCATGATCCGTCCCGCCTGGCGGGGAGCCGCCCCGGGCGGCACCGGGGGCAGCGCCGAGGGCGGCTCCGGATACGGGCCCGGATGCTGGACCGGGGACGGGTGGGACGGTGCTGCGGACATGGCCGGAACCTCCAGGGAACGCCGACGGGAGCCGACCGGGGACGTGATCGGCGCCCCCGGTGGGCGATATCGGTGGCGACCGGTCCGCATCCGGGCCGCCAGGTTCCATCCTAGAACCACTGCTCAGGCCCGGATCGGCACCCGGCCCAGGGTGCGAATCGGGCGGGCGACCAGCAGGGCGGTCGCGGTGAGGAAGGCGACCACGACACCCACCAGGAGCACCCCGTCGGTGCCGAACGCCCCGACCGCCGGGCCGGCCAGCGCGCTGCCGATCGGGTACATCCCGACGGAACCCGCGACCTCGTAGGCGTGCACCCGGTTCAGCACCTCGCCCGGCACCTGGGTCTGCACGCTGGTGGCCCACATGACGCCCCAGACGCCGATCCCGAACCCGACCACGACCTGCGCGGCGGCGAGCAGCCAGACCGGCCAGCCGAGCACGATGCCCAGCGGGTAGAGCGGATAGGCCAGCATCGCCACGGCCCCGGCGGCCAGCGGCCGTGCGGGCTTGTAGCGGATCCCCAGCAGACCGCCCAGCACGGTGCCCCCGCCCAGCGCGCAGTTGATCAGACCGAAGGCGGTCGCGCCGTGCTCGGGAACGATGACGCCGGCGGCCACCGACAGCTGCGGCCCCCAGGAGAGCACCGCGTAGAACATCCAGATCACGATCACGCCCCAGAGCCAGCTGCGGGCGCGGAACTCCTGCCAGCCGACCGCCAGGTTGCGCCACAGGCTCTCGCCGGCCGGCGGGGCGGGCACCACGCCGAGCCGGAGCGCGAACAGGCAGGTCGCGCTGGTGCCGTAGGCGACGGCGGAGATCACCATCACCCAGCCGGTGGCCCCGAACCCGACCATGGCGCCGGCCAGCGCCGGGCCGCCCAGCCCGGTGACCGCCTCGGAGGTGCGCAGCACCCCGTTGGCGCCCTGCACGTCCCGGGCCACCAGCGGGACGGTCGAGGAGGCGCCCGGCTGGAACATCGCGTTGGCGGTGCCGGCCACCACCAGCAGCGCGTACAGCTGCCAGAGATGGTCGATGCCGTGGATGAACAGGAAGGCCAGCAGCGCGTGGGCGGTGAGGTTGGACAGATCGGCGATGATCATCATCCGGCGGGCGGTGAACCGGTCCGCGAGCACCCCGCCGAACAGCACCAGCCCGGCGAACGGGCCGACCAGGAAGGCCATCGCGTACCCCGCGGTGCCCAGGCCGTACCCGCTGCTGAGCAGGCCGGCCGAGACCGCGACCGGCAGCATGGCCCAGCTGAGCAGACCCGCGCTGCGGGCGGTGAAGTAGTACCGGAAGTTACGGGACCAGATCGCCGGCTCCGCGTTCGGGGATGGCTCGGCGGGCCGGTCCTGGACCTGCGCGGACGTCGCCCCCGCGATGTGGTCGGCCACATGATCGTCCATGGCTGAACAACCTTTCAGTCGTAGATCGTGGTCCGCCCGGCGGCCTCCAGGACGGTCGCGGCGATCCGCCGCGTCGCCCTCGCCTGCCGGGATGAAGGCCGTCGTCCGACCGAAATTCAGGAAGCGGTCGCGCACCTCCTCGGTGGTGTGCACCTGCCCACCCGCCGACCGCGCCGCAGCGCCTCCAGGGCCAGCGGACGGGCCATCCGCAGCTCACGGGTGTCGTGGGCCACGCAGGGCTGTGAGCTGTGGCAACGTGTCGCCTCATGAATCGGCACGGAGAGCAGCCTTGCTGTGCAACCACGGTACGGAGCCGCCCTGGTCCGGCTCCTGCAGTCGGACCAGAGGACCGGCAGCTTCCACAAGGCCGATCGCGGCCGAACGCCCCGGCGCTGACCTGTGGTTCTGCCGGTGGCCGCCGATCGGCTCGCAGGAACCGGCAGAACTGGGGCAACTGCCGGAGCAGTTGTCCTGCCGCCGTTCCTCAGCTGGACCGGCAGGGCTCGCCGAGCACCCGGACCGTCACCCCGGGGCGTTCCAGCGCACGACAGGTGATCCCCAGGTCGGCGCCGCCGGCGGCGGTCCCCGCCGCGTCGGTGTGGTCGAGATACCAGTCGAAGAGCCGCTGCCGGGCGGCGTGTGCCTCCTCCCTGCTGACCAGCTCGCGGGCGTAGGAGCGCAGCAGGTCGTGCAGCCCGAACCGGCCGGCCGCCCGCTCCTGCACCAGGTGGGTGTCCGTCAGGCTCACCAGCAGTCCGGCCGATTCGGCCGAGGTCGCGTCGGCCAGCGCCGCGGCGCCGTCCACGGTGAGGTCCGGGCCGGGCATCAGGCCGAGGAGCCGGAACATCCGCTGGGCCGCGGCGGGGAGCGCGCGGTAGGAGAGGTCGAAGGCGGCCCGCACGGTCGAGCGCCGGTCCCCGTCGACGCGCAGCCGGCTGAGCATGTCGTCACCCGCCAACTCGGCGCAGTAGTCGGCGATCCCGAGGTTGCGGGCGACCAGGTTGGCGGCGGCGATCCGGATGGCCAGCGGCAGGCCGCCGCACAGCCGCACCAGCCTGCGGGCTGCCTCTTCGTCGGCGGCGACCCCGCACTCGCCGATGATGCCGGCCAGCAGTTGGCAGGCCTCGTCCGGATCGAGCACGTCCAGGGCGAGCCGGCGGGCGCCGTCGCTCGCGACCAGCCCGGCGAGCTGGCTGCGGCTGGTGATCACCACCGCACAGCCCTGGGCGCCCGGGATGAGCGGCCTGACCTGCTCGGCGTCGCGCGCGTTGTCGAGCACGATCAGCATCTGCCGGTCGGCGAGCAGGGTGCGGTAGAGCGCCGCGGCCTCGTCCTCGTCCGCGGGCAGCCGGTCGGGCGGAACGCCCAGGGCCCGGAGGAACTGCGCCAGGACGTCGCCGGGGCGCAGCGTCGGAAGCGGGGAGTGGCCGCGCAGGTCGACGAACAGCTGCCCGTCCTCGAACTGTTCGCGCCGCGCGTGCGCCCAGTGCACCGCGAATGCGGTCTTGCCGACCCCGGGCGCGCCGACCACCGCCACCACGTGCGAGCGCCGGGCCGGGTCGGGCGAGACCAGATCGTCCAGTTCCCGCATCTCCCGTCGCCGCCCGACGCAGGAGCCGGCCCTGGCGGGCAGCTGGGCCGGGTGCGGACCGGCGAGCGCCGTGCGGTCGGCCGGCGGGGGCTGGACCGGGCGCTGCGCGAGGGGCAGTTGCTGGCGCAGCACCTGCAGGTGGGCGTCGCGGACCTCGGCGCTGGGCGCGATGCCCAGCTCCTCGTCGAGCCGGTCGCGCAGGCGGCTGAACACATTGAGCGCGGCGGCCTGCTCCCCGCAGCTGGCGAGGACGAGGATCAGCCGGGCGTGCAGACCCTCGTGCAGCGGCTCGGAGCCCACCATGTCCCACAGCACCGGGACGGCCTCCTCGGGGCGGCCCAGTTGCAGCGCCGTGTCGGCGTGCAGCAGCACCGCCTTCACCCGCCGTTCGTTGGCCGCCACCGCGGCCGGGTGCTGGCGCAGCACCGGGTCCGCGTCAGCGAGCACCGGCCCCCGCCACCACTGCAGGGCCTGCGTCAGCGACTCGTACGCGGCCCCGGGGTCCTGCGCGCGGTGCTGGCGCGTCGCCCGGTCCAGCAGTTCGTCGAAGTGGCCGAGGTCGATGTGGTTGCGGGACGCCTCCAGCTGGTAGCCGTTGGGCGTGCGGACGACGGTCGGCGGCGGGACGGTCCGCAGGCTGCCGGGTCCCAGCAGCTGGCGGACCTGGCTGACGTAGGTGTGGATCAGGCTCTGGTGGGAGCTGGGCGGCCCGGACGGCCAGAGGGTGTCGGTGATCTCCTGCTGGGTGGAGGGCTCGGGGTGCTTCAGCGCCAGCAGCCCGAGCACGCGGCGCAGCCTCGGGCTGGTGACCTGGACGGGGGTCTGGCCGCGCTGGAGCGAGAGCGGGCCGAGGATCAGCAGGCGCGGCGGGCCGGCGCCGCGCGGCGGCCCGCTGCGGGCTGCGTCCAGCAGGTCCGCCAGCTCGCCGCCGGTCAGCCCCAGCGCCTCGGCCAGGCGTTGCAGGGTGCGCGAGTGGGGCCGCTGGACCCGGCCGCGCTCGATGTCGCGCAGCGCCCTGGTACTGATCCCGGCCCGCGACGCGGCCACCTCCTGGCTCAGCCCGGCCCGTCTGCGGAACGACTGGAGCCGTGGGCCGAGCAGGTCCGGCTCGCCGGCCGGCCCTCCTCGGTGAAGCCCCGTGACCGATGTCAGCTCCGACATGGCACCCCCTCATCCGATGACTGCGACCTGCCGATCATGACCGGCGCCGTCCTTGCGGGCCGTAGGCGGCCGTCTGCGCAAAGGCTTCGTCAACGATCAGCTTGGACTAGACCAATACCCCAGGCAAGGGAAGAGCACGGCGTCGGCGGCCCGCACGGTCAGCCCTGACCGAGCCGTGCCGCCAGTTTGGCGTCGGCCGCCGCGGCGGCCGCCTGCGGGTCCTTGCCCTGCAGGATCGGAGTGAGGAAGAGGGCGGTGATCGGGTTCGGCGTGTTCTCCACGTTCCCCCAGTTCGGGACGAGCGGGGTGAAACCGGCGTCGGCCGCCTCCTGGGACGCCGCGGCCGCGTAGGCGTTGCCCTTGATCGCCGGGTAGAGCTTGGCCTTGTTCGGCAGGAAGCCGGACTGCTTGGCGAAGGCGCTCTCGTTGGTGTCGTCGAGCGCGATCTTCAGAAGGCCCAGGGCCAGGGCCGGATTGGCCGAGTTCTGCGCCACGGCGAGGTTGGAGCCGCCGAAGAAGGTCTTGGCCGGCTTGCCCGGGGTGTCGCCGGGGATCGGGAACCAGCCGATGTCGCCGGCCATCCCGGGATTGTCCTTCACCACCGCGTTCTCCTCGTACCCCATGGCGATCATCGAGGCGACGTCGCCCTTGGCGAAGACCGAGGACTCCAGCGGATGACCCTCGTCCTGGTCGACCGGGGCCGTGCCGAAGCTGTTGAGCTTCTTGAACAGCTGGGCGGCCTGGAGCGCCTGCGGGCTGCCGAGGTCGCCGACCCAGCGGCCGTTCTGCTCGGTGAGCACGTCCGCGCCGGCGTCCTGGAGGAAGCCGTCGAAGGCGTACCAGTTCTGGCCGGGCAGGTAGAGCGCGGACTTCACCCCGGACGTCTGCTTCAGCTGGGCCAGGTCGGTCAGCCACTGGGCCATGGTGGTCGGCGGGGTGAGCCCCGCGCGGTTCCAGAGCTTCTTGTTGTACATCACGGCACGGGGGCCGGCGTACCAGGGCGCGGCGAACTGCTTCCCGCCGACCAGCGTCGACTTGTTCATCGACGGGGTCCAGTCCGCGCCGCCGAGCTGCGTCCGGTACTTGTCGAGGTCCATCAGACCGCCGGTGGACGCGTAGTACGCGGTCTGGGTGTTGCCGATGTCGAGGATGTCGGGCGGGACCATGTTCGAGAGCGCGTCGGTGACGGTCGCCTGGATGCCGGTCCACTGCTGCGTTTTGAAGTCGACCGTGGCACCCGGGTACTGCTGCTCGAACTGCGCCTTCACCGAGGCCATCCAGCTCGGCAGGTCGTCCCCGGCCATCAGCCAGACCACCAGTTTCTTCCCCTGGAAGGACGTGGCCGAGCTCTTGGCCCCGCCCGAGCCTCCCCCACCGCACGCACTGGCACCGACCATGACCACGGCCGTACCCAGCGCGGCGACCAACCGTCGACGGTTCACGCCATCCCCTCCTCGGACACCCCGGCGCTGCCCCGGACCCCGCACGCGGACAATCCCCGGGGGTCGCCCCCGCACCCCGGACGCAACGGTGTCGGTGCCGCTGAAATACACCAAAGGCCTTGCATAATGCGCGCGCCCAATTCAGCGTCGAATCGCACTTGGCATAGACCAATTGCCGGAGTCTGGCGCTCTTCGCGCACTGCGGTCAAGGAAAGGCAACCCCTGTGCGGCAAGGTGTTACCGGACCGACACCTCGGCGGTGACTTGTCCCGATTCTCCGCTTTTGCAGGGGTTTTGGAGTCCTTATTGGTCCAGTCCTACCCCTGGCGTCCATCTGCGACCACCTGGCTTGTCAAGCGTTGGTAACGGCTTGGCCCAGCCTGTCGAGAACTCTTGACGCCCCACATTGGTCCATGCCAATCTCCGACCACTGGTCTACACCAATCAGGTGGCTGCGTCGGAGCGACTGCCGTGGAATTCACAATTCCGCGTGGTTTCGGGCCGGTGCGCGGAAGCCACAGCTCCACCAGCACCACGCGAAGACGGCACAACCCCCATTGAGCACCTTCCTTCAGGCACGGTCAAGCTCAGGAACACCTCCGAGACCGAACCGGTGCCCTCTCTCGCTCATCCCTCAGGAGGATGTTTTGAAGCGCAAGATCGCAGTCGCCGCGGCACTCGCCAGCGTGCTCACGGCCGCCGCCTGTTCGTCTTCTTCGAGCACCGGAAGCACCAAGCAGGCCACCCTGAGCACGGACGGCAAGGGCAAGACCATCAACGTCTGGCTGATGCAGGACGCCCAGAAGGGCTGGCCGGCAGTGGTCGACGCGGCGAAGAAGCAGTTCACCGCCGAGACCGGTGCCAACGTCAACATCCAGTGGCAGACCTGGACCAACTACAGCACCAAGCTCGACACCGCGCTGCTCTCCGGCAACGCCCCCGACGCGCTGGAGCTGGGCAACACCCAGACCGCCAAGTACATCGCGGCCAACTCCTTCGTGGACCTGACCAGCGTCAAGGACAAGTTCGACAACTCGTCCAGCTGGCTGGACTCGCTGGCCGCCTCCGGCCAGAGCGCGGACCACTCCAAGACCTACGCGATCCCGTACTACGCGGGCGCCCGTATCATGATCTACCGCAAGGACCTGTTCACGGCGGCCGGCGTCACCACCCCGCCCACCACCCTGGCCGAGCTGACCGCCGACCTTACCAAGGTCAAGGCCGCCAACTCCAAGGTCCCGAACTTCTCAGCGCTCTACCTGCCGGGCAAGAACTGGTACACCGCCGTCTCCTTCGGCGCGGGCAGCTACGGCGTCGACAACGTCATCGCCAAGTCCGACGGCTCCAAGTTCACCGGTACGCTCACCGACCCGGCGTTCCTCCAGGGCATCCAGACCTGGAACACCCTGCAGAAGAGCTTCTCGGTCGGCGGCACCACCGTGGACGAGACCACCCAGGACGCGCTGATGGCCAAGGGCAACATCGCCGCCATCATCGGCAACGGCTGGGAGGTCGGCGCGGTCACCGACCCGAAGACCGGAGACCCGTCCCTGGCGTCCAAGCTGGGCACCATCGCCGTCCCCGGCACCACCGCCGGCCAGCCGACCCCCGCCTTCCTCGGCGGCTCCGACGTGGCCGTCCCGACCCACGCCGCCAACCCGGGCCTGGGCGCCGAGTTCCTGCGCATCTTCACCAACACCGCCCAGCAGACGGCGCTGGCGAAGTTCGCCATCCCCAACAACAAGACCCTGCTGACCGCCTACGAGGCCGCTGCCCCGGCCAACGCGGCCGCAGGTGCCGCCGCCGCCGGCAAGACCTGGTTCATCCCGCAGTCCCAGTTCTGGAGCCAGGCCTCCGACGAGGTCGCCCTGCAGACCGCCTTCAGCGCCATCGCCGCCGGCGGCGACGCCACGACCGCCCTGACCACCGCTCAGACCACCATCCTCGGTGACCTGAACGGCGGCTGACCCACCTGATCGCAGGTCCGGCCCCCTCCTCTGCCGAGCGGGTCGGGCCCGCGGCCACTGAGCGCACCTGGGCAGCCGGTGGAAGCGTCTACCGGCTGCCCGCCCCGTGCGCGCATGCTCCTGGCAATACCCAGTTCCGCAGGCTCCGGGGAAGGACCCTGATGAGTGTGATCGATTCCGACCGTCCAACGGCGAGCGCCGGTCGGCAGGACGCGTCCCCGAAGTCCGGATGGCTGCGCAGACGAGGCGCCTCCGACAGCTACATGCCGTATCTGCTGATCGTCCCCGCCGTCGTGGTCATGCTGGGCGTGATCGGCTACCCGATCTTCAAGCTGATCCAGCTGTCGTTCCAGAACGTCAACGCGTACCTCTACCTGGCGGCGCCGGCCCTGGTCCGGTACATCGGCTTCGACGGCTTCACCAAGGTCCTCAGCGACCAGGCGTTCTGGCAGTCGGTCGAGCGCAGCGTGCTGCTGACGGTCGAGGTGGTGGTCCTCTCCATCGGTCTCGGCCTGGCCTTCGCCGTACTGCTCAACCGGGTGTCCAACTGGGCCAAGGTCACCGTGGTCACGGTGCTGATGTTCGTCTGGTCCATCCCCGCCCTGGTCTCCGGAACGGTCTTCTCCTGGCTGTTCAACAACACCGGCGGTGTCGTCGACTACATCTGCTACGAGCTCGGCGGCAAGGGGATGCTGGACCACAACTGGTTCGCCGACCCCACCCAGGGCCTCTACGTCGTGGTCGCCGCCTGTGTGGTCTGGGGCGCGCTGCCCTTCCTGGTGATCGGCCTGAACGCGGCGATGACCCAGGTGCCCAAGGAACTGGTCGAGGCGTCCAAGATCGACGGTGCCTCCCCGTGGCAGAGCTTCCGGCATGTGGTGATCCCGGTGATCCGGCCCTTCCTGCTGCTCTCCACCGCGCTCAGCTTCATCTGGGACTTCCAGGTGTTCGCCCAGATCTGGGCGCTCCGGCAGAACTCGCCGGAGCCCGGCTACCAGACCATCGGCGTCTACCTCTACGCGCAGGGCGTGGCCAGCAGCCACTACAGCCGGAGCGCGGTGGTCTCCATCGCGATGATCGTGCTGATGCTCGGCGTCCTGGTGTTCTACATCCGCCAGGTCATCAAGATCGGAGAGCAGGACTGATGGCTTTCATCTCATCCCAGAAGACCGCACCCGCCGGGCTCTCCAAGCCGGTCAGGGCCTCGAAGGCGAGCCGATCCGACCGGCCCGCCCACCAGAACCGCTGGATGACCGGCGTCTGGAACACCGTCGCCATCGGGTTCGCCGTGGTGATGGGCTTCCCGATCTACTGGGCCGCGCTGACCACGGTCAAGTCCAACCGGGACCTGCTCTCGCAGAACCCGACCTTCTGGCCCCGGCGCTTCGACCTCGGCAGCTACACCACCGTCTTCGACGACCCCGACCTGCCGACCGCACTGAAGAACACCGTGATCATCACGGTCGGCGCGGTGCTGGCAGGCCTGGTGGTGGGCCTGCTGGCCGCCATCGCGGTGGCCCGGTTCCGGTTCCGCGGCCGCAACTTCTTCATCGTCACCATGCTGGTGGTGCAGATGGTGCCGCTGCTGTCGCTGATCATCCCGCTGTTCCTGATCCTCAAGAACATCGGCCTCTACAACACCCTGTTCGGCGTGATCATCGCCTACCTGGTGTTCACCATCCCCTATGTGGTGTGGACGCTGCGCTCGTTCATCGTCAACATCCCCAAGGAACTGGACGAGGCCGCCATGGTGGACGGCTGCACCCGCTGGGGCGCCTTCTTCCGGGTGGTGCTGCCGCTGACCGTCCCCGGCCTGGTCACCACCGGCGTCTACTGCTGGATCCAGGCGTGGAACGAGTTCATCATCGCCAACACGATGCTGTCGGACAACAACACCCACACCGGCATGGTCTGGCTGACCGGCTACTCCGCGGGACCCACCCACGCCGCCGACTACGGGGCGCAGATGGCGGGCTCGCTGCTGATCTCGCTGCCCGTGATCATCCTCTTCGTCATCTTCCAGAAGCGCGTGGCCTCCGGGCTCACCGCCGGCGCGGTCAAGGGCTGACCCACCCGCCCGCCTCTCTACGCACCTGAGCCGTACGCATCGAAGACATGCAAGGAAGGAACCATGACGAATCCCGGCCCGGACACCGTCCAACTCCTCGCGGACGCCGGAGCGGTGCTGCAGCCGGGGTTCACCGGCCTCACCGCTCCCGACTGGGTGCGGCACCGCCTGGAGACCGGTGAGCTCGGCGGTGTCGCCCTGTTCGGGCGCAACATCGCCGACCACGCGCAGGTCGCCGCGCTCACCACCTCGCTGTACGCGCTCAACCCGGATCTGCTGATCGCCACCGACGAGGAGGGCGGCGACGTCACCCGCCTGGAGGTGATGACCGGCTCCTCCTACCCCGGCAACCTGGCTCTGGGCGCGATCGACGACATCGCGCTCACCGAGGACGTCGCCCGCTCCATCGGCATCGACCTGGCCGCGGCCGGGATCAACCTCAACTACGCGCCGGACGCCGACGTCAACTCCAACCCGGACAACCCGGTCATCGGAGTGCGCTCGTTCGGCGGGGACGGCGAACTGGCGGCCCGGCACACCGCCGCCTACATCCGGGGCCTGCAGTCGGCCGGGGTGGCCGCCTGCGCCAAGCACTTCCCCGGCCACGGCGACACCGCCGCCGACACCCACCTCGGGCTGCCCAGGATCGACCTGCCGCTGGACGTCTTCGGCGCCCACCTGGCGCCGTTCCGCGCCGCGGTCGCCGCCGGGGTGAAGTCGATCATGACGGCGCACATCCTGTTCCCGGCGTACGACACCGACCTCCCGGCCACCATGTCCCGGGCGATCCTCACCGACCTGCTGCGCAAGGACCTCGGCTACGACGGGCTGATCGTCACCGACGGCATCGAGATGGGCGCCATCTCCGGCACCCACGGGATAGCCGAGGGCACCGTCAAGGCCATCGCCGGCGGCGCCGACGCCATCTGCGTCGGCGGCGGGCTCCAGGACGAGGCCACCTTCCTCTATCTGCGCGACGCCCTGACCTGGGCGGTTCGCGAGGGCCGGATCGCCGAGGAGCGGCTGCACGAGGCCGCCGAGCGCAACCGCGCGGTGGCCCGCTGGTCCGCCGGGGTGCGCGCCCAGCACGCGGCGACCGCGGTGCCCGACATCGGCCTCACCGCCGCCCGTCGCGCCCTGCGGGTCAGCGGCGAACTGCGCCCGGTCGACGGCGTCCCCCATGTGGTCGAGTTCTCCCCGGCCGCCAACTTCGCGGTGGGCGACGAGACCGCCTGGGGCCTGGCCGCGCCGCTCGGCGAGCTGATCCCCGGCACCACCGTCACCCGGGTCGGCGCACCGGCCTCGACCCTGCAGAGCGCCGGCCTGCTTCGGGCCACCGTGGACGACTCCGAGGGCCGGGTGGACACCACCCCGCTGCTCGGCGCGGCCGTCGGCCGCCCGCTCGTCATCGTGGTGCGCGATCTGCACCGCTACCCGTGGATGAAGCGTGCGGCACTGGAGTTGACGGCGGCCAGGCCGGACGCGGTGGTCGTGGAGATCGGCACCGCCTACGGGCTGGAGGAGACCTTCTCGGGACGCGGAGTGACCGTCCTCACCACCTACGGCGGAGCCAGGGTGTGCGGCCTCGCCGCCGCCGAGGCCCTGGCCGGACCGGGCACCGGCGCGGTCCGGGTCGCCTGAACACAGCGGACACCACAGCCGCGGGGACACCTCCGGCGGACCTGGCATGTCACCATGAGTGCCGCAGCCGTACGGCTGGCAGATCTCGGCTGGCAGATTACGCGGATTTCACAGCGTGGGAGTAGGAGCGGCGATGACGACCGAAGGGGGTCCGGACGTGGAGACGTCTGGGGAGGGCGCCGTCACCGCACGCGTCCCCAAGTACTACCGGCTGAAGCGGCACCTGCTGCAGATCACCCAGACCCAGGCGCCGGGCACCCCGGTGCCGCCCGAGCGCACCCTCGCGCTGGAGTTCGAGACCTCGCGTACCACCGTGCGCCAGGCGCTCCAGGAGCTGGTGGTCGAGGGGCGGCTGGAGCGGATCCAGGGCAAGGGCACCTTCGTCGCCAAGCCCAAGGTCTCCCAGGCACTGCAGCTCACCTCCTACACCGAGGACATGCGGGCCCAGGGCCTGGAGCCGACCTCCCGGCTGCTGGAGGTCGGCTATGTGACCGCCGACGACCGCCTGGCCGCACTGCTGGACATCCGCCCCGGCGGCCGGGTGCTCAGGGTCGAGCGGCTCCGGCTGGCCAACGGCGACCCGATGGCCATCGAGGCGGCGCACCTCTCCGCCAAGCGCTTCCCGGCGCTGCGCCGCAACCTGGTGAAGTACAACTCGCTCTACTCCGCCCTCAACGAGGTGTACGGGGTGCACGTGGCCGAGGCCGAGGAGACCATCGAGACCTCGCTGGCCACCCCCGCCGAGGCCGGCCAGCTGGGCACCGACGTGGGACTGCCGATGCTGCTGCTGTCCCGGCACTCCTTCGACGCCGACGGCGAGCCGGTGGAGTGGGTGCGCTCGGTCTACCGCGGCGACCGGTACAAGTTCACCGCGAGGCTGCGCCGCCCGGAACAGTGAGCCGACCCGTCCGGACCGTGGCCTGTCCGGACTGTGGGACGGGCACGTCCGTTCTGATGTGTTCCGTCCCACTGCGCGCCCTCTGCCCACCCCAACAGGCCGACAATCTGTGTATCCACCCGTGACGTGGACCGATCAACGGTCTACATTCCGTGTGGTCACCTGTCCGATTCCGGTGGCGCCCAGGGGGAGGGCCGTCCCGCGCGCGCCGTCGGCCTGCCTCCGGAGCCGCACCCATGGCCGAGCCCGAGACACCGCCCCTGCCCCGTCCACCCCGTCCGCCACTGGTCACTCCGACCCGGGTGGTCTGCGCCTTCCTGCTGGGCGCGCCCTTTGTGGCACTGCTCTGGGTCAGCTCCTACTCCCGGCTGACCCCGGCGTTCATCGGCATCCCCTTCTTCTACTGGTACCAGCTGGCCTGGGTGATCGTCTCCGCGCTGTTCACCGCCGTGGTCTTCGTCCTGATCCGCCGTGAAGAGGCGGCCCGCAGGGCACCGCTGACGGAGCGTGAGCCGTCATGAACGAACTGGCCGCCGGCGGCACCAACGCCGTCTCGCTGACCGTCTTCCTGATCCTCTTCGTGGCCGTCACCGGGGTCGGCTTCGTCGCCTCGCGCTGGCGCCGCGCCGAGAACGCCCTGCACCTGGACGAGTGGGGGCTCGGCGGCCGCGGCTTCGGCACGGTCGTCAGCTGGTTCCTGCTCGGCGGGGACCTCTACACCGCGTACACCTTCATCGCCGTGCCCGCCCTGGTCTACGGCGTGGGCGCGGCCGGCTTCTACGCGGTGCCGTACACCATCCTGGTCTGGCCGATGGTGTTCCTGTTCCTGCCCCGGCTGTGGTCGGTGGCGCGCAGCAAGGGCTATGTCACCCTGGCCGACTTCGCCCGGGGCCGCTACGGCTCCCGCAGCCTCGCGCTGGCCGTGGCGCTCACCGGCATCCTGGCCACCATGCCGTACATCGCCCTGCAGTTGGTCGGCATCCAGGCGGTGCTGGACACCATGGGCATCGGCGGCTCCAGCGGCTTCGGCAAGGACCTGCCGCTGCTGATCGCCTTCGCGGTGCTGGCCGCCTACACCTACTCGTCCGGGCTGCGCGCCCCGGCGCTGATCGCCTTCGTCAAGGACACCCTGGTCTACATCGTGGTGATCGTGGCGGTGATCTACATCCCGATCCGCCTCGGCGGCTACGGCCACATCTTCCACGACGCCGCGACCTCGCTGGCGAAGACCAACCCGGCCACCGGCAAGGCCAAGGGCTCGCTGATCACCGGGCCGAAGGCGCAGTGGTCGTACGCGACGCTGGCGCTGGGCTCGGCGATGGCCCTGTTCATGTACCCGCACTCGGCGACCGGCGTGCTGGCCGCCAAGAGCCGTACCACGGTGCGTCGCAACCTGGCCGTGCTGCCGGCCTACTCGCTGATGCTGGGCCTGCTGTCGCTGCTGGGCTTCATGGCGATCTCGGCCGGCGTGGGCAAGGGCGTGAAGGGCTACAACGCCCAGCTGGCCGTCCCGCAGCTGTTCCAGCAGATGTTCCCGTCCTGGTTCGCGGGGGTGGCCTTCGCGGCCGTCGGGATCGGCGCGCTGGTCCCCGCCGCGATCATGTCGATCGCCGCGGCCAACCTGTTCACCCGCAACATCTACCGCGAGTTCTTCAAGCCGGACGCCACCCCGGCGCAGGAGACCGCGGTCGCCAAGGTGGTCTCGCTGGTGGTCAAGCTGGGGGCGCTGGGCTTCGTTCTCGGCATCGACAAGCAGTTCTCCATCAACCTGCAGCTGCTGGGCGGCATCTGGATCCTGCAGACCTTCCCGGCGATCGTGGCGGGGTTGTTCTCGCGCTGGTTCCACCACTGGGCGCTGCTGGCCGGCTGGGCCGCCGGGATGGCCTACGGGACCTACCAGGCCTACAACGTCGCCGCGGCCGGCAAGCCGCACTCGCACTTCGGCGGCAGCGCGGCGAACATCCCGGTCATCGGCCAGATCGGCTACATCGGCATGACCGCCTTCGTGCTGAACCTCGCCGTCTCGGTGGTGCTCACCCTCGCGATACGGGCTGCCAAACCCCGGGAGCTGCCGGACGAGACGACCCCGGGCGACTACCTGGTCGAGAGCGCGCCGCTGGTCCCGCTCACGCCGGAGATCACTCCTTCCGCGCCCTGAATTCACCCCCTTTGCGCCCCCTCCACGGGCCGCCGCTCCCGCACACTGGGACCGGCGGCCCGTGCGCATTCCCGCGCCGGGCCGGGCCGAAGAACCGCTCAGGGGGACTCGTGGAGCTCACCGACCACCACCTCAGCCCGTCCGAACCCGCGTCAGAAAGACCCACCGTCACCGCCCCGCCCCGCCCGCTCTCGCTGACCGTCACCCGGCACGGCCAGTCCACCGCCAACGCCGCGTTCGCCGCCGCGGAGGCGGCCGGCGCCCTGGACACCGGCATCACCTGCCGCGACGCCGACCTCTCGCTCACCGCGCTGGGCCGGGCCCAGGCGACCGCCCTGGGTCGCTGGCTGGCCTCGCGCGCCGACGGCCCGCTGCCGCACAGCGTGTGGGTCTCCCCGTACCTCCGCGCCCAGGAGACGGCGGAGCTCGTCCTCACCGAGCTGGACCGGGCCGGGCTGCCGCTCCCGGACGTGCGCACCGACGAACGGCTGCGCGACCGCGAGCTGGGCATCCTGGAGATGGTCACCAAAGCGGCCATCGAACTGCACCACCCCGCCGAGGCGGCCCGGCGCCGCCGCCTCGGCGAGCTGCGCTGGCGGCCCCCCGGCGGCGAGTCGCTCGCCGACGTCGCCCTGCGGCTGCGCAGCCTGCTGCGCGACCTGTACGAGACCGAGGCCTCCCGCCGGGTGCTGCTGGTGGCCCATGACGCGGTGGTGGTGATGCTCCGTCACATCCTGGACGACCTGGACGAGGAGGGCTACCTCGCCCTGGAGCGCGAGGGCGCGGTCGGCAACGCCTCGATCACCCGCTGGTCCCGGACCTCCTCCGGCCAGCTCAAACTGGACTGCTACAACAGCATGTCGCATCTGGACCCGGGCTGATCAACCCTCCGGCTTCACCCTGCGGCGGCGCGCGCACCCCAGCAGCGCCGCGCCGCCGCCCACCGAAAGCGCCGCCGCCCACGCGATGGGCGCCGTCGCCTCCGAGCCGCCGGTGGCGGCCAGTTGCGGCCGCTGGTTGCTGAGCGCATGCCGGCTGACCGCATGCCCGCTGACCACCCGGAAGAAGTGCGGGTCGGTGATACCCACGGGAAGCGGCACCAGTTCCCCGTCCAGCGGCACCGGCACATAGCCCACCGCCAGGGTCACCCAGCGCCCGAGCGGCGCACCTGCGGTGAACCGCAGCCGCAGCGGCACCGACGCCCGGCCCTTCGCGGTCACCGCCAGACCGTCCGCAGGGCCGATCCGGCCCAGCAGCGCGCCGTCCTCCTCCAGCAGCCGGACCCGCCGCCAGGACGCCCCGGCGCCGCGCCGCCACTGCAGGCGCACCTCTCCGGCGTGCAGACCCCGCTTGTGAGCCCCCAGCACCAGCACCGGCTGGACGCCGCGGCAGGACGCCCCGGTGTGGTTGCGCACCCCCAGCCGGGCCCCCGACCAGGAGCCGCCGGCCCGGTAGACCCGGTGGAACCGGTGCAGGGCGAACCCCAGCGGCTGTTCGGAGGCCGAACCCACCCTGCACGGGGCCGCCCTGGTGCTGTCGGACGCGGCCCGGGCCGTTCCCGCGAGGCCCAGCACCGCCTGCCCGGCAAGCACCGCCACTGCGATACCGCTGACCCATGCACGCCGCACTGCCGCCTCCCTCGCCGCCCGCATCCCTCCGGCCCTCACCTGAATCTGACACGGCGCCGACTCTCCCGCCCGGTGGCCGCCGCCACCGGGGTGAGCGACCCTGCCGTCACCGGTCACCGCAGCTCAGGCAGACTTTTCCCATGAACGTCATCGTGCGCCCCGCCCTCGACTCCGAGGTGGACGCGGCAGGCCACCTCACCGCCGAGTCCTTCATCG
The DNA here is from genome assembly GCF_041261405.1 of Streptacidiphilus sp. EB103A. Lineage (NCBI taxonomy): Bacteria > Bacillati > Actinomycetota > Actinomycetes > Kitasatosporales > Streptomycetaceae > Streptacidiphilus > Streptacidiphilus sp. EB103A. The sequence goes on from NZ_JBGCAQ010000018.1 coordinate 177,605, forward strand.
CCGACGGCCACACCACCCGCGGCGGCCACTACGAGCCGCGACTGCGCGACGGCCGCGACCGCGCCACCAGGGCCGAGCTGCTGGTCGCCGTGGACCCGGTCAGCGGCGCGCTGCTGGGCTCGGTGACCTTCGCCCCGCCCGGTTCGCCCTACGCGGACCTGGCCGCGGGCGACAAGCAGGAGGGGGAGTTCCGGATGCTCGCGGTCTCCCCCGAGGCCCGCGGCCGGGGCGCCGGCGAGGCGCTGGTGCGGGCCTGCCTGGACCGGGCCAGGGAGCTGGGCCTGTCCCGGCTGGTGATGTCCACCCAGCCGGGCATGGTGCACGCCCACCGGATCTACGAACGACTGGGCTTCGTCCGCACCCCGGAGCGCGACTGGTCGCCGGTTCCCGGCATCGACCTGATGACCTACGCGGTCGAGCTCACTACCGAGAGCGACCCTGCACGACACAACATGTAGGGGTGCTTCGGGAAAGCACCCCTACATGTATGCTCACTCTCGCTGACGACGCAGGGGAACCCGGTGCGATTCCGGGACTGCCCCGCAGCGGTGAGCGGCTTCTGCCGCGAGTCCGAGTACCTGCCGACAGCCCGCTCCGCGCTGCCCTACCGGCGCCGCCCGGAGTGCTGCACGTCCGGGCCTCGCGGGTGGGCCGGGGACGCGCTCCGTGCTGCCTTCGGGCTGCCCGGCGGCGCCCCCGCTCCTCCGTCCGCCGGCCCGCCGCCGACCGGCCGCCAACGAGGAGCGCACAGTGACAGTGATCGACACGACAGTCCCGCAGCAGACCGCCGTCCCCCGGCCCGCGCCGGGCGACGGCCCCGGAGCTGCCCTGCTGCGCACCCTCACCGAGCGGTCCACCGACCTCACCAGCGTCGACCCGGGCCGGGTCGCCGCCGCCGCGCTGCGCGGCCGCAGTTCCGTCTCCGACTACGCCGAGCTGCGCGGCCTGGCCGTCGAGGCCGCCGCCTCGCTGATCGCCGAGGACCCGGAGTACTCCCGGCTGGCGGCCCGGCTGCTCGCCGAGGAGATCCGCGAGGAGGCCGCCGGCCAGGGCGCGACCTGCTTCGCCGCCTCCATCGCCGTCGGCCACCGCGAGGGCCTGGTCGGCGACGCCACCGCCGCCTTCGTCGCCGAGCACGCGGCCGCCCTGGACGCGGTGATCGACCCCACCGCCGACGACCGCTTCGAGTACTTCGGCCTGCGCACCCTCTACTCCCGCTACCTGCTGCGCCACCCGATCACCCGCCAGGTCATCGAGACCCCGCAGCACTTCATGCTGCGGGTGGCGTCGGGCCTGCAGGTCGGAGGGGACGCCGCATCGGTGGCGGAGGTCGCCTCGCTCTATGCGCTGATGAGCCGGCTGGAGTACCTCCCCTCCTCCCCCACGCTGTTCAACTCCGGTACCCGGCACCCGCAGATGTCCTCCTGCTACCTGCTGGACTCCCCGCTGGACGAGCTGGACTCGATCTACTCCCGCTACGCGCAGATCGCCCGGCTCAGCAAGCACGCCGGCGGCATCGGCCTCTCCTACAGCCGGATCCGCTCCCGCGGCAGCCTGATCCGCGGCACCAACGGCCAGTCCAACGGCATCGTGCCGTTCCTGCGCACCCTGGACTCCTCGGTCGCCGCGGTGAACCAGGGCGGCCGCCGCAAGGGCGCGGCCTGCGTCTACCTGGAGACCTGGCACGCGGACATCGAGGAGTTCCTGGAACTGCGCGACAACACCGGCGAGGAGGCCAGGCGCACCCACAACCTCAACCTGGCGCACTGGGTCCCGGACGAGTTCATGCGCCGGGTGGACGCCGACACCGAGTGGTCGCTGTTCTCCCCGGGCGATGTGCCCGAGCTGGTCGACCTGTGGGGCGCCGAGTTCGACGCCGCGTACGCCAAGGCCGAGGCGGCGGGCCTGGCCATCCGCACCATCCCGGCCCGCGCCCTCTACGCCCGGATGATGCGCACCCTGGCGCAGACCGGCAACGGTTGGATGACCTTCAAGGACGCCTCCAACCGCGCCGCCAACCAGACCGCGCTACCCGGCCGCACCGTCCACTCCTCCAACCTCTGCACCGAGATCCTGGAGGTGACCGACGACAGCGAGACCGCCGTCTGCAACCTCGGCTCGGTCAACCTGGGCGCGCATCTGCTCTCCAGCGGCGAAATGGACTGGGAGCGGCTGGACTCCACCGTCCGCACCGCGGTCACCTTCCTGGACCGGGTCGTCGACATCAACTTCTACCCGACCCCGGAGGCCGGGGCGTCCAACGCCCGCTGGCGCCCGGTCGGCCTGGGCGTGATGGGCCTTCAGGACGTCTTCTTCAGGCTGCGCCTGGACTTCGACTCACCCAAGGCCAAGGCGCTGTCCACCAGGATCTCCGAGCGCATCATGCTCGCCGCCTACGAGACCAGCGCCGACCTGGCCGAGCGGCTGGGCCGCCATGTCGCCTACGAGGAGACCCGCGCGGCCCGCGGCCAGCTCCACATCGACCACTTCTCCAGCGAACCCACCTGGCCGGAGCGCTGGGACGCGCTGCGCGCCCGTATCGCCACGACCGGCCTGCGCAACTCGCTGCTGCTGGCCATCGCGCCCACGGCGACCATCGCCTCCATCGCCGGCGTCTACGAGTGCATCGAGCCGCAGGTCTCCAACCTGTTCAAGCGGGAGACCCTGAGCGGGGAGTTCCTGCAGGTCAACCCCTACCTGGTGGCCGACCTCAAGGCCCGCGGCCTATGGAACGCGGCGACCCGCGAGTCGCTGCGCGCGTCCAACGGCAGTGCCCTGGACATCCCCGGCCTGCCCGCCGACCTGGCCTCGCTCTACCGCACCGCCTGGGAGCTGCCGCAGCGCGCCCTGATCGACCTGGCCGCGGCCCGGATGCCCTACCTGGACCAGAGCCAGTCGCTGAACCTGTTCCTGGCCTCGCCCACCATCGGCAAGCTCAGCTCGATGTACGCGTACGCCTGGAAGGTCGGCCTGAAGACCACCTACTACCTGCGCTCCCGCCCGGCGACCCGGATCGCCCGGGCCGCGGCGGCGGCGCCAGTGATCCCGGTGGCAGTCGAGGACGAGTCCGTCATCGCCTGCTCCCTCGAAAACCCCGAGTCCTGCGAGGCCTGCCAGTAATGACCACCACATCCGAGAAGAATCTCCTTGACCCGGGCTTCGAACTGACGCTCCGTCCGATGCGCTACCCGGACTTCTACGAGCACTACCGCAACGCCATCAAGAACACCTGGACCGTCGAGGAGGTGGACCTGGTCTCGGACGTCGCCGACCTGCCCAAGCTCAGCGCGGACGAGCGGCACCTGCTGGGCCGCCTGGTCGCCTTCTTCGCGACCGGCGACTCCATCGTCTCCAACAACCTGGTGCTGACCCTCTACAAGCACATCAACTCGCCCGAGGCCCGGCTCTACCTCTCCCGCCAGCTGTTCGAGGAGGCCGTCCACGTCCAGTTCTACCTGACCCTGCTGGACACCTACCTGCCCGACCCGGAGGACCGCAACGCGGCCTTCGCCGCCGTGGAGAACATCCCCTCCATCCGCGAGAAGGCCCAGTTCTGCTTCCGCTGGATGGACCAGGTGGAGAAGCTGGACAGCCTGCAGACCAAGGCCGACCGGCGCCGGTTCCTGCTCAACCTGATCTGCTTCGCCGCCTGCATCGAGGGCCTGTTCTTCTACGGCGCCTTCGCCTATGTGTACTGGTTCCGCTCCCGCGGCCTGCTGCACGGCCTGGCGACCGGCACCAACTGGGTCTTCCGCGACGAGTCCATGCACATGGACTTCGCCTTCCAGGTGGTCGACACCGTCCGCGCCGAGGAGCCCGACCTCTGGGACGAGGAGCTCGGCAAGGAGGTCACCGCCATGCTGGAGGAGGCCGTCGAGGCCGAGCTCCAGTTCGCCCGCGACCTCTGCGGCGACGGCCTCCCGGGCATGAACACCGAGTCCATGCGCGAGTACCTCCAGTGCGTCGCCGACCAGCGCCTCACCCGCCTCGGCCTCCCGATCCGCTACGGCTCGGAGAACCCCTTCGGCTTCATGGAGCTCCAGGGCGTCCAGGAGCTCACCAACTTCTTCGAGCGCCGCGTCTCCGCCTACCAGGTCGCGGTGGAGGGCTCGGTCTCCTTCGACGACGACTTCTAGAGCGACGACTTCTAGAGCAGCGTCCTCCAGTACGACCAGAACCTGATCAGCACCATCCCGCCGACCACCAGGTACCACAGCAGCGGCCCGAACCAGTGCAGGGTCAGCACCGCGTCCAGCCCCTCCCGCCAGCGCTCGGGGAAGGGCAGGACGCGGTGCTTGAGGTTGTGCAGGGTGACGTACCAGAACATCGGGAAGATGATCACCCAGACCACCATGCAGTACGGGCAGAGCGCGCCGATGCTGTAGAGCGACTGGGAGATCAGCCAGCAGATCAGCACCAGCCCGAGCGTCACCCCGACCTGGAGTCCGGCCCAGAACCAGCGGCGGTAGCGCGCACCGGCGAGCAGACCCGCGGCGACAGCCAGGACCACCGCGAAGCCGGCGATGCCCATCAGCGGGTTGGGAAAGCCGAAGACCGCCGCCTGCGGCTTGGTCATCACATTGCCGCAGCTGATGATGGGGTTGATGCTGCAGCTGGGCTTGTAGCCGGGTTCGGTGAGCAGCTTGAAGCGCTCGTAGGTGAGGGTGAAGGAGGCTATGAAGCCCAGCACCCCGGTGATCACCAGGAACCAGGTCATCGCCCGGCCGGCACCGATGCCCTCACCGGCGGGGACCTCACCGTCCGTGGTCTCGGCCTCGGCCTCGCGGTCGAGATCCTGGTCGACGTCGTTGTTCATGCCTTCCAGGATCACCTACCGCGGCGTTCGGCGCAGATAAAGGCCTCAGTTGTTCGGGACGACCTCGTACCGGGGCGTCAGCTCCGCCATCTGCCGCAGCGCGTCCTTGCGGTCGCGCTTGGACAGCCGGTCGATGTAGAGGTAGCCGTTGAGGTGGTCGGTCTCGTGCTGGAGGCAGCGGGCGAAGAAGCCGGTGCCCTCGACGACGACGTCCTGGCCGTCCCGGTCCTGGCCGCGTACCAGCGCGTAGTCGGGGCGGGCCAGGTCCGCGTACGCGCCGGGGACGGAGAGGCAGCCCTCGGCGGACTCGTCCAGGGTGCGGCGCGAGGGGTCGAGGTCCTCCAGCACCGGGTTCACCACGACGCCGACATGGCGCACGCCCTCGTCGTCGGGGCAGTCGTAGACGAACACCCGCTGGGCGACCCCGATCTGATTGGCCGCCAGGCCCACGCCCTCGGCCGCGTACATGGTCACGAACATGTCGTCGACCAGCGCTGCCAGCTCGGCGCCGAAGTCGCTGACGGTCGCGCACGGGTGGTGCAGCACCGGATTGCCGACGACCGTGATCGGGCGCACCGAGCCCCTGCTGGTGTCCGGCTCCTCGCCGATGACCGTCAGCGGGGCCGGCCGCTCCTCGACCTGCACTGTCTCGACCTGCTGCTCCGACATACCGCTCGCCTTCACTCCGTACCGGGATCAGCCACCAGGGTACGGGCTCGGGCCGGACGCGGCCGACCGGCCGGTTCGCCCCCAGCAGACCTCAGCAGACCTCTTCCAGGTCCCGGTAGGCCCGCCCGGACCGGTTTCCGGCCACCCAGCGGTCCAGCAGGGTGCGCACCACCCCGCTCGGCGCGGCCACCCCGCACTCCCGCTCCGGAATCCACAGCGCCCCCGCGCTGCGGTGGCTGAGGTGCCCGTCGTCGTGCGGGTCGTGGTGCTCGCTGTGGCCGTCGTCGGCGGGCATCCGGCTCTCCGAGCAGTCCCGGCAGAGCAGCCGCACCGAGGAGGTCCAGTCCTCGGCCGCGTACCCGGCCTCGGAGACCAGTCGTTCCAGGGCGTCCCGGTCGGCCTCGGTCTCGGCCTGCAGCAGCACCACGTACGTCGGCACCGGGGACGGCGCCCACAGCTCGATCTCGTCGAACACCGGGTACGGGACCCCGCCCGCGACCCGCTCGCCGTGCGGACTGCCGTCGTGGAGCACGACCTCGCCCCAGCGCCGTCCGGAGGAGGGCAGCGGGATGGAGAGCACCTCCACCCGGGCCGGGTCCAGCCGGCGGCCCCAGACCACCTCGGACTCACCCTCCGGGGAGAGCCGGACCGGAGTGGTGCCGAAGTCCAGGCTGACCGGCCCCTCGCCGGGCGCGAGCCGCAGCCCGTAGGCCTGCCAGCAGCGCCGGGCCAGCGCCCAGTCCTGCAGGGCGGTCGCGGCGATGCCCAGGTTCCACCAGTCGGGGGCACCGGGGTTGCGGTCGAGCAGGGCCACGGCGCGCAGGCCGGCCGCGCGCGCCTGCTCCCAGTCCCTCCGGAACTTGTGCAGCAGCGCCAGGTTGAACCAGGAGTCGGAGAGCCAGGGCTCAAGATCGGCAGCCCGGACCAGCAGGGCGCCCGCGTCCTCGAAGCGTCCGTTGCCCATGAGCGTGAAGGCCCGGTCGGTCGTCTGCCGCCAGCTGGCGGACGGCCTCTGCCGTGCCCGATTGAAGATCTTCACCTCGGCCTGCCACTTGTCCGATTCCACCCGGCGGTCCGGGCTGGGTTCCTTCGGTGCGGTGCTCGTTCCCTGCGACGGCGCAGGCAACGATGGCGCTGTGAACGGTGGGGCCCGATGACGCTGCCCCCGGATGCACGCTACGTCCCCCCGCGCCCCGACGCCATGCGCAGCCGTCCCGCCCGAAGGGCCCAACGGCTTCACCGAACTCCATGCCCACTGGGCGGCGCACCACACACCCGCTGCCCGCCCTTCTGCTGCATCCAACCACGACCGGGCCCCGCTCCACTCCTTACCTGCGCGTTCACCCCCGCAGGTGCTATGGATCGGCCGGATTCCGCAGGCACACACGTGCCAATGCCTCCACCGCGTGCGGTTCGTACTCACGGGCGGTGTTCCGCCGCAACTGCTCCACCACTTCCTCGCGCTGCTCCCGGTCCCCGCCGTCACAGCCGAGGTCGTCGAAGGCGTTGGCGACCCGGATGATGGCGGCCGCACGCGGCAGTCCCGGGTCCCGGGTGCCGTCCTCGCGCCGGTACGGCTCCGGGATCGCCGCGACGATCTCGGCGACCTCGGGCGGGACCCCGGTCTGCCGGATCACCTCGCTGCCGAGTCTGCCGATCCGGCGCTGCTCCGACAGCGGGAGCAGCGCGGTGGCCCCGCCGGGGACCGGGTCGACCAGCGAGAGCTGCCCGACGTCGTGCATCAGGGCCGCGCATTCCAGCAGTTCCAGTTCCTTAGCCCCGAGACCGAGTTCACGGCCGATCCCGGAGGCCAGGTCGGCGACCCGGCGGGCGTGGCCGGGGAGGGTGTAGCCGACCACCTCGGTGGAGCGGGCCAGCGAGATGACCGTCTGCCAACGGGTGGCCCTGATCGCCCGGTAGCGGCGGAAGGACAGCTGGCTGACCAGCAGCGGCAACGAGAACAGCGGTAGCGCCCACCACCCCGCCTCACACACCGCAAGCCCCACGCAGACCACCGCCGCCACCCCATGCACCACCCGCACCACAGCCAGCCCCCGCGACGCCCCCAGCACAGACCCGGCCGCACCCCGCGTTCCACCCGCCCCACCCGCTCCCGCCAGTCCCGCCGCGCGAGCCGCCCCGCTCGTTCCCGCCGGCCCCGCCGATTCGGCGGGCTCCGTAGCACCTGCTACCCCTGTCGGCTCCGCCGACCGCGCTCCGCGTTCGCTCACCGCCGCCACCACGGCGGCGTACGCCCCCAGGCACCACCCGCGCCACCTGAGCCGCCGGCAGCACCCACGCCGCCCGGCCGACGCAGGCCCCCCGCACTGCCACCCGCCTGCCGCGCCCCCGCCCCTGCGGGCGCCGCCGCCCCCGCGGCCCCCGCGCCGGCCGGGGCCGGCACCCGGGGCAGCGGCTCGCGCGCGCCAAGCGGTACCTCCGGCGCCTGCTCGTCCGCCTCGCGCCCCAGCAGCGCCGGCTGCCAGTGGGTCCGTTCCAGGGCCCGGACCAGCGCGGTCACCATCGCCGGGTCGAACTGACTGCCCGCGCAGCGCTCCAGCTCGGCCAGCGCCTCGGGGACCGGCCGGCCGCGCCGGTAGGAGCGGGTGGACGTCATCGAGTCGAAGGCGTCGGCGACCGCGATCACCCGGGCGAACTCGGGGATCTCCGCCCCGGCCAGGCCGTGCGGATAGCCGCGCCCGTCCATCCGCTCGTGATGGTGCAGGATCCCGGCCCTGGCCTCGCCCAGGAAGCCGATCCCCCGGACGAGTTCGTGGCCGTACTCGGGGTGCAGCACCACCTGCCGGTACTCCTCGTCGGTCAGCGGGCCGCTCTTGCGCAGCAGCCGGGTGGGCACCCCCAGCTTGCCGACGTCATGGAGGGTCCCGGCGACCCGTAGCGAGGCCACCCGCTCGGCGCCCATCCCCAGCTCACCCGCCATCAGAACGGCCGCGCGGCCCACCCGTTCGCTGTGGCCGCGGGTGTAGCCGTCCTTGATCTCGACCGCCTGCACCAGGGCGCGCACGGTCGCCTGATGCGCCGCCCGCTCGCGCTGCGCCTGCGCCGCCATCCAGCTGGAGACGCCCAGCGGCAGCAGCGCCAGCACCCCGGCGAAGGCCCCGTAGGGGCCCTCCCAGAGCACCGCCATCATCAGTCCGACCAGGCCGTGGCCGAAGGCCGGAGCGGGGCAGCGCAGCAGCCCGCGGTACCACTCCCGGCGCCGTCCCCCGGGCTCCGCCGCCGCCAGGATGCCCCCCATCAGCGCGCTGTTGACCAGGCAGAAGACCAGCGCTGCCACCCCGGCGGGGAGCAGCACGGCCGGCAGCCGGACACTGGTCAGCAGCCGGTGGCCGTCCAGCGCCCGGAAGGCGCAGGACGCGGCGAAGGCGGACAGTCCCAGCTGGGACGCGTTCCAGCACCGACGGACCGCCCGGGGCGGCGCGGCGGGCGCGAGCAGCACACCCGGGAGCGCGACCAGCGCGGCTGCGGCGGGCGGCAGCAGCACCACGCCGGCGAGCAGGACCGGGAAGTGGGCCGCAGGGGTGCCCGCGGGGGTGGTCTCCTCGCCCTCGGCCGCGCTGCGGGCGGTGATGTCGCAGCCCAGGAACAGCAGCGCCAGCACGGCGAGCCGGGACCAGGCCTCGGCGGACCGCACCTGCGGCAGCCCGGGCAGCACACAACCGAGCGCGGCCGCCAGCACCAGGGCGACGTACACCCGGGCCACGGTCGGGAGCGCACGACGGCTCTGCTCCACTGCTGCGGTAGAGATCTCGGCCTCCGCGCTCGTCCGGTACCCGTCACGGAGGATATGTCCCCGAACCCGTCATAACCGGCCGGCAACGGTATTGCCGCGTTCGGCGGAGGCAGACTCACACGATCAGGTGACGCATCTGTGTTTCGCCCCGTCAATACCCGTGGCCCCAGGGAATCAAGCCCCGGGGCCACGAATTCATGCCTACCTTTTTTACTGACGTACCGTCAGTGACGCTCGGGCTCCGCCGACGCGGACGCGGATGACGCGGATGCGGCGGACGCCGCAGGCGCCGCGCCGGCGCCCACCGGATCCTCGCCGACCAGGTCGCCCTGGACCGGCACCCCGGCGCGGATCTGCTCGATCCGGGCCAGCACCTTGCCGCGCAGGTCCGACGGCGCGGTGTCGCAGCCGCAGGAGCGCTTCACCAGCGCCTTGATGGCCTGCTCCAGGCCGTACTGGGCCAGGCACGGGGAGCACTCGTCGAAGTGCTCCTTCAGCTTGGCGCAGTCCCCCTCGCCCATCTCGTTGTCGAGATACTCATACAAGTGGTCGAGCACCTCACCGCACGCGGTGTCGTGGTGGTTGCCGCAGCTCATGAGCCCGCGCCTTTCGCCAGATCCTGTGCAGCACCAGTCTGCGGGACACCGGCCCCGGCGCCGCTGCCGGCCGGGACCAGCCCACGGTCGCGGGCGTAGTCCTCCAGCAGCTCGCGCAACTGGCGGCGTCCGCGGTGGAGACGGGACATCACCGTACCGATGGGTGTCCCCATGATGTCGGCAATCTCCTTGTAGGCGAAGCCCTCGACGTCCGCGAGATACACGGCGATCCGGAACTCCTCCGGGATCGACTGCAGCGCGTCCTTCACGTCGCTGTCCGGGAGGTGGTCCAGCGCCACCGTCTCGGCGGAGCGCAGCCCGGTCGACATGTGCGACTCGGCGCGCGCCAGCTGCCAGTCCTCGATCTCCTCCGCGCCGGTCCGCTGCGGCTCGCGCTGCTTCTTCCGGTAGGAGTTGATGAAGGTGTTGGTCAGGATGCGGTACAGCCACGCCTTGAGGTTGGTGCCCTCACGAAACTGGTGGAAGGAGGCGAACGCCTTGGCGAACGTCTCCTGCAGCAGGTCCTCGGCGTCGGCCGGGTTTCGGGTCATCCGCAGCGCGGCGGAGTACAGCTGGTCCAGGTAGCCCAGGGCGTCGCGCTCGAAGCGCGCCGAACGCTCGGACTCGGTCTCCTCGGCGGCAGCCCTGAAGGTGTCGCCGTCGAAGTCGTCGTCCGGCTTCGGGTCGACCACGGCCCCCGTCTCGTCCTCGGTCCCGGTGACCGGACCCACCTCCTCAGCCTCAGCGACAAACGGACGGTCCACAAGAGTGGACCCGCTCGCAAGGGAGACTATCGGGCCCACGCTCTTGTCGCCCGCCGCCGGCCACTGCGGCCAGGACAGAACGGAGCTCGCCACGCCCTCGGACCGGGCGGGGCATGCGGCTGAAACCATGAGCACTGCCTTCCACTGACGCTTTGCTGCCGACAATGGTGTGAACCCAGGGAGCGCTGCACACATTCCCGGGTCTGTGCACATGCATCAAAAAAGTCCGTCCGGCTCCAGGGCCGGGGTCAGCTCACGGGTCAGCTCAGGGCCGTTGTTGCGGATGTTCCCGACCGCGGGCCCCACCGGGCGGGCCTCCATCAGCCCCGCCCGCGGGGGCGCCAGCAGGGCGCGGGCCTCCTCCGGGTCGCTGAGGGCCGGGTCCAGCCAGTCGTCCCAGCGGTCGCGGGGCAGCGCCAGCGGCATCCGGTCGTGGATGGCGGCCAGCGCGGGCTCGGCGGCGACGGTGACGATCGTGCACGTGGTCCACCAGGCGGCGGGGTCCTCCGCGGGGATGTCGCGGTCCCGCCAGAACTCGTAGAGGCCGGCCATCGCCATCACCGAACCGTCGGCGGGGGTGATGAAGAACGGCTGCTTCTTCACCCTGGACTTCGGGGTACCCGGGGGGATGTCAGGGGTGAACCACTCGTAGTAACCGTCAGCGGGGATCAGGCAGCGGCGGGCAGCGAAGGGGCGCCGGAAGGCGGGCTTCTCGTGGAGGGTCTCGGCCCGCGCATTGATCATCTTCACGCCGGACGCGGGCGTCTTGGCCCAGGACGGAACGAGCCCCCAGCGCAACGCCCGGAGCTGGCGTACCTTCGCGCTCTCCCCCTTGGGCACCCGGTCCAGCACCGCGTACACCGGGTCCGTCGGGCCGATGTTCCAGTTCTGGGCGAGGGCCTCGGTCGGGTCCCAGGCGGCCACGTCGAACAGGCCGGCCAGGTCCTCCGGCTTACGACTCGACGCATAGCGACCGCACATGCCCCCACCATGCCACCGGACACTGACAGCCGGGGCCCGAACCGGCGACTACCCCTACCGCGTCCCTCCGTGCGAGGCTTCGACCTCTCCCGTCCGTCAACGGCCCACCCGAAGGCACTCCACTCCATGCAACCGCAGAGCATCAGCCAGGTCTGGGACCAGGTCACCGGTGTCCAGGCCGCCCCGTCGGGGCCCATCGTCTGGGCGACCGCGGCCATCGCCCTGCTGGCCGTCTGGCCACGCTTCAGCTGGCACTACACCCGCAATGTCGTGACCATCGCGCACGAGGGCGGCCACGGCCTGGTCGCCGTGCTGACCCGGCGCAGGCTGCACGGCATCCGGCTGCACTCGGACACCTCGGGACTCACCGTCTCCTCCGGCAAGCCGCACGGCCCCGGCATGGTGCTGACCGCCGCCGCCGGCTACTCCGCGCCCCCTCTGCTGGGCCTCGGCGGCGCCTGGCTGATCTCCGCCGGCCATATAACCGCCCTGCTGTGGGCCGTGGTCGCGCTGCTGATCGCCGTCCTGGTCATGATCAGGAACGCCTACGGGGCGCTGACCGTGGTGATCACCGGCGGGATCTGCTTCGCCGTCTCCTGGTTCGGCAGCCAGCAGGTCCAGGGGGCCTTCGCCTATCTCAGCGTGTGGTTCCTGCTGATCTCGGGCGTCCGGCCGGTGGTCGAACTCCAGCGCAAGCGCCGCCACGGCGGAGCCCCCGACTCGGACGCGGACCAGCTGGGCCGGTTGACCCGTACCCCGGCACTCCTCTGGGTGACCCTGTTCTTCCTCATCGGCCTGGCCTGCCTGGCCGCCGGAGCCCGCTGGCTGCTCACCCGCTGAGCAAGCCGATAGGCTCGGTACCCATGACCGGCACTCTGGAACCCCTGTGGCCCGCACCGACCGCGACCGACCCTGTCGACGCGGTCGTCACCGTTCCCGGATCCAAGTCGGCGACCAATCGCGCCCTGATCCTGGCGGCCCTCGCCGACCAGCCCGGCTATGTCCGCCGCCCACTGCGCAGCCGGGACAGCCTGCTGATGGCGGACGGCCTGCGAGCCCTTGGCGTGGGCATCGAAGACACCCTCAACAGCACCAGCGGAGTGTCCGGCGGGGGTGACGCCTGGCGCGTCTTCCCCAACCCGCCCGCCCTCCCCGGCCAGTACAGCCTGACCGGTCCGCTCGGCGGCCCGGTGCGGGTGGACGTGGGCAACGCCGGCACGGTCATGCGCTTCCTGCCGCCGGTCGCGACCCTCGCCGACGGCGAGGTGCACTTCGACGGCGACCCCCGTTCGTACGAACGCCCGCTCGACGGCGTGATCAGCGCGCTGCGCACGCTGGGGGCGCGGATCGAGGACGAGGGCCGGGGCGCACTCCCGCTCACCGTCCACGGCACCGGCGGCCTGGTCGGCGGAACGGTCACCGTGGACGCCTCGTCCTCCTCCCAGTTCGTCAGTGCGCTGCTGCTGTCCGGGCCGCGCTTCCAGCAGGGCGTCGAGGTCAGGCACTCCGGCGCCCCGGTCCCCTCGCTGCCGCACATCCGGATGACCGTGGAGATGCTGCGCGCCGCCGGCGCCCAGGTGGACGCCCCCGAGGACGGCGGCGAGCCGGACGTCTGGCGGGTCACCCCGGGCGCGCTGCTCGGCCGGGACATCGTGGTCGAGCCCGACCTCTCCAACGCCGCGCCCTTCCTGGCCGCCGCCCTGGTCACCGGGGGCGCCGTCACCATCCGCGACTGGCCGGAGCGCACCAGCCAGCCCGGGGACCAGCTCCGCGGGCTGTTCACCCGGATGGGCGGCAGCTGCGAGCTCACCCCGGACGGCCTGCGGTTCACCGGCACCGGCAGCATCCACGGCCTGGACGCCGACCTGCACGACGTCGGCGAGCTCGCCCCGGTGGTCGCCGCCGTCGCCGCGCTCGCCGACTCCCCGTCCCGGCTCAGCGGCATCGCCCATCTGCGGATGCACGAGACCGACCGGCTCAAGGCCCTCGCCGACGAGTTCAACGCCCTGGGCGGCGATGTCGCCGAGACCGAGGACGGCCTGGTCATCAACCCGCGCCCGCTGCACGGCGGCGTGTTCCACACCTACGAGGACCACCGCCTCGCCACCGCCGCCGCGGTGATCGGCCTCGCCGTCCCCGGGATCCAGGTGGAGAACGTCGCCACCACCGCCAAGACCCTGCCGGACTTCCCGGGGCTCTGGAGCGCCATGCTGGACAGCGCCCCGATGTCGGCGAAGGGCTGAGCCGCCGCCATGCGCCGTTACGGCAAGGACGCCGACGAGGACGACATCCGCGCCCGCCCCTCCCGCAAGGGCTCCCGGCCGCGGACCCGGACCAGGCCCACCCACGAGGACGCCGCCGAGGGCGTGGTGCTCACCGTCGACCGGGGTCGGTTCACCTGCCTGGTCGAGGCCGACACCAAGCGCGAGCGGGAGATCTCCGCGATGAAGGCCCGGGAGCTGGGCCGCAAAGGCGTCGTCGTCGGCGACCGGGTCGGCCTGGTCGGCGACCTGTCCGGCGAGCCGGGCGTGCTGGCCCGGATCGTCCGGGTCGAGGAGCGCGTCTCGGTGCTGCGCCGGACGGCGGACGACGACGACCCGTACGAACGGATCGTGGTCGCCAACGCGGACCAGCTGGCCATCGTCATCGCCCTGGCCGACCCGGAACCCCGGGCCCGGCTGATCGACCGCTGCCTGGTCGCGGCCTACGACGCGGGACTGCGGCCGCTGCTGGTGCTCACCAAGTCCGACCTGGCGGCCCCCGAACCGCTGCTGGACATCTACTCCCCGCTGGGCGTCGACCATGTGGTCACCCGAAGGGACGACCTGGCCGGCGAGGGCGCCGAACGGGTCCGCGAGCACCTGCGCGGGCTGTCCACCGTGTTCATCGGCCACTCCGGCGTGGGCAAGACCACGCTGGTGAACGCCCTGGTGCCGGAGCACCAGCGGTCGACCGGCCATGTCAACGCGGTCACCGGACGCGGACGGCACACCACCACCTCGGCACTGGCCCTGCGGCTGCCCCCGGCCCCGGCCGCGAAGAGGGGCGACCGTCCCGGCTGGGTCATCGACACGCCCGGCTTCCGCTCCTTCGGGCTCTCCCACATCGAGCCTGGACGGGTCATCCTGGCCTTCCCCGACCTGGTCCCCGGCACCGAGGGCTGCCCCCGCGCCTGCAGCCACGACGAACCCGACTGCGCCCTGGACGCCTGGGTCGCCGAGGGCCACGCCGACCCGGCCCGCCTCTACTCCCTGCGCCGCCTGCTCTCCACCCGGGAGACCCGCGAAGGAGACTGACGACTCGCCGCCGCAGCGTCTCTGACCGACGATGGTGATCACTGTCCGACCTTGGGAGGAACCGTGGCCTGGCTGATGGTGGTCATCGCCGGATTCCTGGAGACCGGCTTCGCCGTGTGCCTCAAGCTCAGCGAGAACTTCTCCAAGCTCTGGCCCAGCGTCGGCTTCGCACTCTTCGGCATCGGCAGCTTCGGCCTGCTCTCCACCGCCCTGAAAACCCTGGACGTCGGCCCCGCCTACGCGGTCTGGACCGGAATCGGCGCAGCCGGCACAGCGATCTACGGCATGGTCTGGCTGGGCGACGTGGTCTCGGTGATGAAGATCGTCTCCATCAGCTTCGTCCTGATCGGCGTCATCGGCCTCCAACTCAGCGGCTCGACCCACTAACAGTGCGGCGTGTGCCTGGCTTGTCGCGCAGTTCCCCGCGCCCCTAGAAGCAGCAACTGAACCACTGTGGGCAAGTTGCACCTCCCAGGGGCGCGGGGAACTGCGCGACAAGCCACCTACGGTCCGCAGCCGACAATCAAACAGCCCCCCGCCGCGCCTCACCCGCGTCCCGCAGCACCCTCATCAGCCCCGCCAACTCCCCCGCCCCCCGCACCCCGAGCGGAGCGAGAAAGTGCTCGCGCAACGCGACCACATGGAGCCGCTGCGCCTCCTCCCCCACCCGGACCCCCTGGTCCGTCAGCACCGCGAAGACCACCCTCCGGTCCTCCGCCGAAACCTGCCGCTCGATCAGCCCCGCCCGCACCATCCGGTCGGCCAGCTTGGTGAAGCCACCGCTGCTCAGCGCCACGTCATGGGCCAGCTGGGTCATCGTCAGCCGCTGCCCCGGCGTCCGCAGCAGCCGCAGCAGCACCTCGAACCAGGGGCCGGGAATGTCCACCCCGCCGACCGGTCCGACCTGCAGCAGCGGAGCCGTCCGCGCGTAGGCCTCGACCACAAGACCCCACCAGGTGACCAGTTCCCGGTCGTCCACCGCTGATTCCGCTGCCATACCCGCCAGCGTAGAGGTGCGGATGCTGCTGGCCCTGCCCCCTCCTGATCGTTACTGTGCAGGACATGCCCGACTACCACGACGATCTCCGCCTCGCCCATGTCCTCGCCGACCACGCCGACTCGGTGACGCTGGAGCGGTTCAAGGCGCTCGATCTGAAGATCGACACCAAGCCTGACCTGACTCCCGTCAGCGACGCCGACAAGGCCGTCGAGGACCTGCTGCGCAACGACCTCAAGCGGGCCCGCCCGCGCGACGCGGTGATGGGCGAGGAGTTCGGCAGCACCGGCCACGGCCCGCGCCGCTGGGTGATCGACCCCATCGACGGGACCAAGAACTACATCCGGGGCGTCCCGGTCTGGGCCACCCTGATCGCGCTGATGGAGCTCGGCGAGGGGGGCGAGCGCCCGGTGGTCGGCATGGTCTCCGCCCCCGCCCTGAACCGGCGCTGGTGGGCCGCGAAGGGCACCGGCGCGTTCACCGGGCGCAGCCTCACCAAGGCGTCCAAGATCCAGGTGTCGGACGTGGCCGGCCTGGAGGACGCCTCCTTCGCGTACTCCTCGCTCACCGGATGGGAGGACCGGGGCCGTCTCGACGCCTTCCTCGACCTCTCCCGCACCGTCTGGCGCACCCGCGCCTACGGGGACTTCTGGCCCTACATGATGGTGGCCGAGGGCTCCGTGGACATCTGCGCCGAGCCCGAGCTCAGCCTCTGGGACATGGCCGCGACCTGCGTCATCGTCGAGGAGGCCGGCGGGCGCTTCACCGGTCTCGACGGCGTGCCGGGCGTCCACAGCGGCAACGCCGCCGCCTCCAACGGCCTGCTGCACGGAGAGCTGCTGCAGCGTCTGGGCTGACCCCGGCGGAACCATCCGCCCGTCACGTGACGTTGCCCAGGTACGGTTTGGAGTGTTCTTTACCTTTCCACTGCCTGGAGGCTCACCGGTGTCCTGGATCAGCGACCATCTGCTGGCGCTCAACGGCACCCTGGTGCTGCTGGCGGTCTTCCTGCTGCCGGCCCTGGAGTCCTCGGTCTTCCTCGGCTTCGTGATCCCCGGCGAGACCGCCGTGGTGATCGGCGGGGTCACCGCCTACAACGGCAGGACCGCACTGTGGGCGGTGATCGCGGTCGCCATCGCCGGCGCGATCATCGGCGACAGCATCGGCTACGCGGTCGGCAAGCGCTGGGGGAACAGCCTGCTGGGCCGGATCCCGCACCGGCTGATCAAGCCGGCCCATGTCCGGCAGAGCAAGGACATGATCGCCCGGCTGGGCGGCCGGGCGGTCTTCGCCGGGCGCTTCGCCGCGGCGCTCCGCGCCCTGGTCCCGGGCCTGTGCGGGGTCTCCGACATGCGGTACCGCACCTTCGCCCTGTGGAACGTGCTCGGCGGGGCCTTCTGGGCCACCGGCTTCGTCCTGCTGGGCTACTTCGCCGGCGCGGGCTGGCACCAGGTCGAGCACTACGCCAGCCTGGCCAGCTGGATCTTCGTCGGCGTCATCGTGGTCGCCGTCGGCGCCCTGCTCTACCTCAAGCACCGCGCCGAGAAGCGCTCCTCCTCCCGCTTCGAGGAGACCGCTGAGGCTGATGAGGCACATGAGGCAGTTCTCGACGCACCGCAGCACACTAATTAGATCGAGTCCAAATCAGTACGTCCACTAACTTCAAACCTGCTCCGACCTCCTGTTATCCTTCCGGGTATGAGCGACCTGCTGGAACGACTCCGGGATCGAGGCTGGCGGCTCACCTCGCAGCGGCGAGTCGTGGCCCAGGTGCTCGACGGAGACCATGTGCACTTCACCGCCGACGAGATCCACGCCCGCGCGGTCGAGCTGCTGCCGGAGATCAGCAGGGCGACGGTCTACAACACCCTCGGCGAGCTGGTGAGCCTGGGCGAGGTGCTGGAGGTCAGCACCGACGGCCGCGCCAAGCGCTACGACCCCAACGCCCACCACGCCCACCAGCACCTGGTCTGCTCGTCCTGCGGCTCGATCCGCGACGTCCACCCCACCGAGGACCCGATCGCCGCCCTCCCCCCAGCGGAACGTTTCGGCTTCACCATCTCCGCAGTAGAAGTCACCTACCGAGGCCTCTGCCCCAACTGCGCCCCGTAGGAGCGCTTTTAGGGGCGCGGGGAACTGCGCGGCCAACCACCCCCGACCGGCACAGTTGGGCAGACAAGGGCCCCACCCCGCCCGGGTTACGCCGTCAAATCCGCCCGCAACGCCTCAATCAACCGCACCGCCCGCTCAGTAACACTCCCCGGCCCGTACTCCGCAGCCCTCTCGCACCACCGATGCGCCTGCGCCAGCTCCCCCCGCCGCGCCGCCACCAACCCCAGCCGCAGCGCCGCCCGCCCATGCCCCGCATCGGCCGCCCGGGTGTACCAGAGCATCGCCTCCGACTCGCTCCCCTCCCGCGCCAGCAGCAGCCCCAGGTTGAACGCCGCACTGCGGCTCCCCCCTTCCGCCGCCCTGCGGTACCACTGCTCGGCCGTCACCGTGTCGCCCCGCTCCGCCGCGCGCACCCCCACCCGGACCTGCGCGCGCCCGTGCCCGGCCTCCGCCGCCATCGCGTACCAGCGGTCGACCTCCTCGTCGAACCGCTCCTCCGCGGCCCGCTCCAGCAGCACCGCCAGCCGGAAGGCCGCCTCGGCCGACCCCCGCTCCGCCGCCTGCCGGTACCGGGTGGCCGCCGCAGAAACGTCTCCGCGCCGCTCCTTGGCGACGGCGAGTTGCAGCGCGGCCTCGGCGTGCCCCTGTCCGGCCGCGCGGGCGTACCACTCCTGGGCGTCGTGCTGCTCCCCGCGGCCGGCGTGCAGGATGCCCAGGTTGAAGGCCGCGTCCACGCTCCCGGCCTCGGCCGCCTTGGAGAACCACGGCTCCGCGCCGGGGGTGTCCCCGCGCTGCAGCAGCATCACCGCCAGCGCGTTGCTGGCCTCCCGGTGCCCGGCGTAGGCCGCGCGCCGGTACCACTGCTCGGCCTGGGCCTCCCGGCCCTCCGCCGCGCACAGCAACCCCAGGTTGAAGGCGCCGTTGTGGTCCCCGGCCTCCAGCGCGGCGCGGTACCACTGCTCGGCCATGTCGGTCTCGCCCCAGGAGGCGTGCAGCGCGCCCAGCGCGTTGGCGGCGTTGCCGTCGCCGGCCTCGGCGGCCTCGCGCCACCAGTCGGCCGCGGCGACCTCGTCCCCGCCGTCGCGCAGCAGGAAGCCCAGCGCGCACGCCGCCCGGGGCTCGCCACCCTGCGCGGACTGCCGGTACCAGCGCGCGGCCTCGTCGCGCTCGCCGCGCCGCTCCAGCTGGATGCCGAGCCGCAGCGCCGCGCGGGCGTGGCCGCGCGCCGCCGCCTGGCGGTACCACTGCTCGGCTCCCTCGCCCTCCTTGGTGGTCTCCTTGAGCCGGCCGAGACGGTAGGCGGCCTCCCGGTGCCCGGTCTCCGCCGCGGCGCGGAACCAGCGCTCGGCGCGGACCGTCTCCCTGCGGTGCTCCAGCAGGTCCGCCAGGGCGTAGGCGCCACCGGTGTGGCCCTGCTCGGCGGCCTGGTGCAGCCAGTACTCGGATCCCGGCTCGTCCCCGTGGTCGCGGAGGTGGAGGCCCAGGGCGTGCGCCGCCGGCGCGCTGCCGGCGACCGCGGCGGCGCGCCACCACTGCGCGGCCTCCTCGCGGTGGCCGCGCTGGTGCAGCAGGACGCCCAGGTTGTTGGCCCCGGCCCTGATGCCGGAGGCGGCGGCGCGGCGGAGGTAGGGCTCGGCGTCGTCCGGGTCCCCCCGGCGCAGCAGCATCGCGCCGAGCAGGCTGCTCGCGGCGGGGTCCTCCTCGGCGGCCAGCCGGTAGCGGGCCTCCAGCGCCGCTTCCTCCTGGGCCTCTAGGGCGGATTCGAAGGTACGGAGCTCCGACTCCTCGTCCCCGGCAGCCGTCCCGGACCCGTTGGCGTCATGGATCCCGGCCTCCGCCACGGCCTCCCGGGCAGCCCCTTCCGGGGCGTACTGCTCCGCTTCGGGGACGCGTTGCAGGGGCAGCCGTCCGACCTGCGGGTCGTCCTGATCGACGCCCGCTCCTCCTCCAGCGACTACCGACATGTCGACTCCTGCGTCAGCCGGATTCCTGGGCATCCCTGGTACGCATCGGAGCTGACGGCCGATTTCCGGCCACGCACCGTCCCCCATGGGGTTCATCGTCGCACCACCCGCAACCCGCGTACACCTGGTATACCCCAGCCGATGAGGTTACTTCAGCGCTTTGTCGATATCGCGACACATCAACCTCGCACAGTCGCCGCCGGGGCTCGGTGCTGACTCCGCCACAACGGCGCGGCACCTGCCCCTCGGGGCCCAGTCTCCCCACTCGGGGCGGCAATAGACGGACCGTCAGATTCCCTACCGGATCGGACGATTGAAGCGACAACCAGATTGCCGTACGGGTCCCGTCCGGCCCACAGCGACCCCCTCGGCACCCTATTCCTTCGTCTCCTCCGCGCCGATCACCCGTAGGAGTGAGACGTACGACACACCGTCAGATATGCCGCTACGACGTGCAGGAGGCCCGGTGCGCTATGCACCGGGCCTCCTGACAAGGAGTAGCGGGGACAGGATTTGAACCTGCGACCTCTGGGTTATGAGCCCAGCGAGCTACCGAGCTGCTCCACCCCGCGTCGTTGTGCCCTCACCCTAGATCACCGGCGACCGGCACCGCAAATCACTTCGGGCCGAGCACAAGCGGAAGGCCCGGTGCGCTATGCACCGGGCCTCCTGACAAGGAGTAGCGGGGACAGGATTTGAACCTGCGACCTCTGGGTTATGAGCCCAGCGAGCTACCGAGCTGCTCCACCCCGCGTCGTTGTGTCCTCACCGTAGCACGGGGTGACCCGGCCTGAAGAATCCCTGCTCAACCCGCAGATGCGCTCAGCTGCCGGCGCCCAGCATGTGCTGCTGGAGCACGAACAGCTCCTGCGGGTAGCGCAGCTCGGACCGCAGGCCGTCGACGATCGTGGCGTAGGGCCGGACCGTGCCGGGGAAGGCCCGCATCCAGGTCCGCAGCACCGGGTCCACGGTGTCCCACTGGTAGAGGGCCACCGCCCCGGTCGACACGTCGACGGTGGCCTTGACCGAGTCGCGGATGTAGTCGACCGCGCCGCCGCCCATCGCGGTTCCGGCCCGCGCGGCGAAGGGATAGCTGTCACTGGTCGTGTAGCCGTCCACCACCCACTCCGTCCGGCCGCCCACGGTGACCTGGTACGGGTCCGCGCCGGTACGGAGCCAGGGAGCGACCGCCTGCACCCGCTGCCGCGCGTCGTCCGCGGCCACCGGCGCCTTCACCACCGTCTCGGAGGACGTCCCGGTGGAGGGGGAGGCGGACGGGGACGCCTGCAGCAGCGCCCCGGCCCTGGGCGCGGCCGCCGCGACATAGCCGCTCATGCCGTACGCGGCCTCGGTGGCGGCGCTGTTCCGCGCCGCGTACGGCGCCTCCTTGGCCTGCTCGTCCGGCTTGACCTGGAACTGCTGCACCAGGGCCGGGCAGACCGAGCCGATCAGCACCGAGGAGAAGGCCATCAGCACCAGCCCGGCCAGCGGCAGCGCCCAGGTCCGGCGCAGCGGGGTCGCCAGGAACAGCACCGCGCAGATGACCGCGATCCCGCACATCACCGCCTTGGCCGGCAGGACCGCGTTGGCCTCGGTGTAGCCGACGCCGTTCCAGCCGCCGGCCGCCCGGTCCGCCCCGGCCTTCACCGCCAGCGAGTAGCGGTCCAGCCAGTAGGCGACCGCCTTCAGGCCCACCAGCAGGCCGAGCAGCACCCCCAGATGGCTCTGGGCCGGGTAGGACAGCAGCCGGCCGGGCCCCTGTGTCCTGATCCCGCCGTACAGGTAGTGCACCAGCGCGGCGGTGAGCGCCGAGACCGCCAGCGCAACCAGGCCGAAGTCGACCAGGAAGCGGTACCAGGGGAGTTGGAAGACATAGAAGGAGAGGTCCCGGTGGAACTGCGGGTCGGTGCTGCCGAACGAGGTGCTGTTGGCCGCCGCCAGCCAGGTCTTCCACGCGGCCGCCGCCGCCGCGCCCGCCACCAGCCCGGGCAGCATCGCCACGGCGACCAGCGCCCAGGCCCGGTGCCGGGCCACCGACGTCCGGTAGCGCTCCAGATGCCGCTGTTCGAACGACATGGCGCTCAACGGCGGGCGCAGCCGGTACGCCAGCCAGGCGTTCAGCGCGGTGGCCAGAGCCATCAGCAGACCGAAGGCGACGAAGAGCATGCTCTGGGTCCGCAGCCGGACCGAGTAGACGCTGGAGAAGCCGACCGATCGGTACCAGAGCCGTCCGGTCCACAGGTCGAAGGCGATCAGGGCCAGCAGGAACATCAGCAGCAGCACGAACAGGGTCCCCAGCAGCAACCGGGCAGCCGAGCGCGCGCCGGTACGTCCACGAAGGACGCCCGGCGGCCGACAGCCGCCGTGGTCGGGCATCTGGAAGACCAACGCACGCACCTCACGACAGTGGTTCCTACCGGGCGCGGCGAGAGCAGCGCCCCAGATGGCAACTGAACGGACCCGCCTTCTGGTTCCCGCCCGCTGCTGCGGACGGGTCTCCGTGATGAGGTCGTTGCCTCCGACGTGTGAGGATGGATGCCATGTCGGAAACCCTCGAGGAGAGCCTTCCTCCCGCCGCCCGCCCGATCACCCGCGCCGTCCTGGAGATCGACGAGTACGCCGCCGGTCTCGGCTGGGACCAGCCCGCGCGCCTGTTCGCGCTGGTGGACACCGCCGCGCTGCTGAAGAACGAGCCGGGCCTGGCCCGTCAGCTGGGCCTGGAGCCGGGCACCACGGACCAGTTCACCCCGATCGAGCAGGACGAGGTGCCCAAGGGCACCCCGCTGGACACCTTCCTGGGCACCATCGCCTGGCCCGATGCGGTCGCGGGCTGCGCACTGGTGGTGGAGCGGCTGATCCTGCCGCCGACCGCCGAGGCCAAGCTGCCGGAGGGCGTGTCGGAGAAGGAGCTGACCGCCTGGGTCGCCAAGCACCCGGAGCGGCAGGAGGTCCGGATGACCGTCGCGGTGCTGCGGGACGGCACCAGGGAGACGGCGCTGCGCCTGCGCCAGAAGGACTCCGCGCGCGAGGTGCTGACCGGCCCCGCCCTGGTCCCCGGGCTGGCCGAGGCGCTGCTCACCACCTTCGCCTGAGCCGCCGCCGGGCTGCCCGCCTGCTCGGTAATACTTACTGCAGGATTACTTACTGCAGGCGGGCAGCGCCGACAGGTCGCCGGAGCGGATGTCGGCCAGGTCCGCCACCGCCTGCGACAGCTTGTCGACCTTGATCAGCCGCAGTCCTGACGGGGTGTCGGCAGCCGCCTCGGCGCAGTTGGACGACGGGGTGAAGAAGTACTGGGCGCCCGCGTTGCGCGCCGCGATGATCTTCATGGAGATGCCGCCGATCGGCCCGACGGTGCCGTCGGCGTCGATGGTGCCGGTGCCGGCGACGAACTTCCCGCCGGTCAGGTCGGTGGACTGGAGCTTGTCGACGATGCCCAGCGAGAACATCAGCCCGGCGCTGGGGCCCCCGACGTCACCCAGGTTGATGTCGATGCTGAACGGGAAGGTGTGCTCGGTGCCCGGCTGGATGCCGACCATGGCCTTCCCGGTGTCCGGGTTCTTCGCCGTGGCAATGGTGACCTGCTGCAGATCGCTGCTGGACTTCCCGGGCGGAATGACCGTGAAGACCACCTTCTCGCCCGGCTGGTGCTCGGTGACCAGCGTCGCCACCCGGTTCGGGTCGGTGACCTTGGTGCCGTCCACCGCGACGATCACATCACCGGCGTGCAGCTTGCCCACCGAAGGGCTGCCCTCGACCACTGCGGACACCACGACCTCGGTGCCGACCGGGATGCCCAGCTGGGTGAGCGCCGCCGCCTTGGCGCTGTCCTGGGAGGCCGAGAACTCCTCGGCGTTCTGCACCTCGGCCTGCTTCTCGGTCTGGTTGTCCGGGTACAGGTTGCTGTGCGGAATGACCGCCTGGTCGTGCCGCAGCCAGCCGGTGAACGCCTCGACCAGGTTCAGCGTGTAGTCCGCGCTGGTCACCTCGACCGTGGTCATGTTGAGGTTCCCGGTGGTCGGGTGGGTGGCCCGGCCGCTGATGGTGATCACCGGCTTGCCGTTCTGGGTGCCCAGCGTGTTGTACGTCGGGCCCGGACTCATCTCCGAGTAGGGCACCTTGATCAGCACGGCGGCGCAGAACAGCGCTATCAGCAGCAGCGTGGAGGCGAGCATCGTCGCGGAGCGGCGTGGCATGCCACGACCCTACGGGACGTGATCCCCGGCCCGCCCGGCGGACTGCTGCTCTTGGGTACGGCCCTCGCGGACCACGGCTAGGACTTGGGCGGGTTGGTGCCTCGTTCCATGGCCTCGCGGAAGCGCTGATGCCCCGCCAGCGAGTCGTGGTCGCCGGTCGACCTGGTCCGGCCGGACCAGACCACATAGAGGGCGGCGAGGATCCCGGCCGCCACAGGAATGATCCACCACGCGAGAGCGCTCATGTCCTACTCCCAGCTCATCGTGCCTCAGAGCAGACTATCCGCTCATCGTCGCAACGATCGCGGGGCCGTTCGGGTCACGCCCCAGGAGGCGCTTGGACCGAACCGGGCCGGTCGACCGGGCGCATCGACCGATCGGGTGACGACACGTCACCGTTCCATGCCCAGCGGTCTGTGCTCAGCAGGAGGCGACCCACTCCTCGGTGCCGTCGGCGAAGTGCTGGTGCTTCCAGATCGGGACGGTGTGCTTGAGGTCGTCGATCAGCCGGCGGCAGGCCTCGAACGCCTCACCGCGGTGGGCGCAGGACACCGCGACGATCACCGCGGCGTCCGTCACCTCCAGCCGACCGACCCGGTGCACCGCGGCCAGGGCGACCACCGGGAAGTCGGCGACGACCTTCTCGGCGACCCGGCGCAGCTCCTGCTCGGCGCTCGGATGGGCGCTGTACTCCAGCGCCGTGACGTTCCTGCCGCCGTCGTGGTCGCGCACGGTGCCGACGAAGAGCGCCGTGCCCCCGGCGTGGGTGTCCCCCACCGCGGCGTGCACCTCGTCCAGCGAGAGCGGGGTCTCCCGCAGCGCGAGCAGGCGGATCGGGTCGGCGGCAGCGGCTTCCTTCATGGCACCCATCATGACCGATCCCGGCGACGTCCTCCGCATCGATTCCGCATCGCGGACATTACATTCCACGTAAGGATTCGGGTTGGACCGGATCGGATCAGATCCGCCGCCGCTTGCGCGCCCTGCGCACCAGCGCCGCCGTGCCGACCAGCGCCACCGTCGCGCCCGCGGCGCCGAGCGTGGTCGCGGCGTCCTTGCCGCCGAGCCTGCGGCCGGCCACCGCGTGGTTGCCGGAGACCTGCTTCAGCAGTTCGCCCAGCACCTCCTCATTGGTGTGCAGGGGACGCCATCCGGCCTCGTGCAGCCTGCTGCCCGACACCACCCAGGGGTACATGGTGTACGCCAGATCCCCCGCCGGCGCGGGGGTCAGGCCGAGCCGGTGCAGCCGGGCCGCGGTGCCCAGGGCCAGCGACGCCGGGAGCTCCATCCGGCGGATGCCGGTGATCTCCTCGACCTCCTCCTGCTCCAGCCAGCCGTCGCAGCCGACCGTGACCTCGCCCTCGACCAGGCCGAGCGTCGCGTACTCCAGTGCGGTCGTCAGATCGTCGACGTGGCAGAACTGCCAGCAGGGCCGGGAGCCCGCTACCACCAGCAGCCGGGGCGCCTCGAAGTGGCGGGTGAGCACGGTGTCCACGCCGGGGCCCACCACGACCGCGGGGCGCAGCACGGTCACCGAGAGCCCGGGGTGCGCATGCGGCGCGCGCCGGCCCAGCCGCTCGATCTCCAGCAGGTCCCCGACCAGGGAGGCCTCCTCGGTCGCGCGCAGCGGCGCGTCCTCGTCCAGCGGGACCTCGTTGTCGTCCAGGGCCCCGTAGACCATGGCGGAGGTGCAGAGGACCACCCGGTGCACCCCGGCGGCCGCGGCGGCGGTGAGCACCGTCTGCGTCCCGCGCACGTTGTAGGCGCTGCGGGTCTTGGGGTCGGTGTCCATGCCCAGGTCCTGGGCCAGGTGCACCACCACGTCCACCCCGGTCAGCCGCTCGGCCACGGCGGGGTCCCGGACGTCCAGGACCCGCCACTGCACGCCGGGGACCTCGCCGCGGCGCTCGTCGATCGCCAGCACCCGCTTCACCGCGGTCGAGGCGGCGAGCCGGGCGGCCAGCCGGCTGCCGATGCCGGAGGCGGCGCCGGTGACCGCGACCACGAGCGGCGGCCCGTCGTACTCGGGCGCCACGCCCTCCGCGTCCGCGGGGCCGTACTGCTCGACGGGCAGCCCATCGGCGGTCAGCCCAGAGCGAACGTGCGAAGGTGGGGAACTCACCGGCTCTCCTTCACGGTTAATTTTGATGCGTACGTGTGATGCGTACGCGCGTTTCACGTATCGACCATCCTGCCCGAGGCAAGGGTGCGGCGGTGCACCCGGCACGGTGGAGCCCGGCAGTGACCGGAAACCACCGCCCGGTTTGCACCCGCCGCGGCCCCGGGCATACCTTCCCCCGCCGCTCGGACGCGACGGCCGACGAGATCGAGGCAGCTCGTGAACGACTTCCCCTTCGGCTTCGGGGCTTCCCATGAGGAACCCGAGGACGGCAAGGAGAGCGGCAAATCCGATCCTGGCGGCGCGGGCTCCGGCTCGGGCTCAGGCGGCTCAGGCTCGGGGTCCGGCTCCGGATCTGACTCGGGCTCGAGCTCGGGCTCGGGCTCGGGCTCGGGCGGTCCGGCCAACCCCTTCGGGTTCGGTTTCGGCGGTCTGCCCGGGATGCCCGGCGGCGGATCGGGCAATCCGCTGGAGGGCCTCTTCGGCGCGATGAACCCGGGGGACCTGGGCGCGGCCTTCCAGCAGCTCGGCCAGATGCTCTCGTTCGACGGCGGCCCGGTGAACTGGGAGCTCGCCAAGGACCTGGCCCGGCAGGCCGTGGTGCAGGGCGCCGAGGACGGCTCGAAGGACCGTTCGGTGGGTGAGGCCGAGCGGACCGCGGTCGCCGAGGCGATGCGGCTGGCCGATCTCTGGCTGGATTCCGCCACCTCGCTCGCGGTGGGCGCCAACAGCGCGGTCGCCTGGAGCCGGGCGGAGTGGATCGAGGCCACCCTGCCGGCCTGGAAGGAACTGGTCGACCCGGTGGCCGAGCGGGTCGCCAACGCCATGGGCGGCGTCGTGCCCGAGGAGATGCAGGCGATGGCCGGCCCGCTGCTCGGAGTGATGCGCAGCATGGGCGGCGCGATGTTCGGCTCCCAGATCGGCCAGGCGCTGGGCGCGCTGGCCGCCGAGGTGGTGGGTTCCACGGACGTGGGCCTGCCGCTCGGCCCGGCCGGCAAGGCCGCGCTGCTGCCGCAGAACATCGAGGCGTTCGGCGAGGGCCTGGAGGTGCCCGCCGACGAGGTCCGGCTCTACCTGGCCCTGCGCGAGGCCGCCCACCAGCGGCTCTTCGCCCATGTCCCATGGCTGCGTCAGCACCTCTTCGGCGCCGTGGAGGCCTACGCCCGCGGGATCAAGGTCGACGCGAGCCGGCTGGAGGACCTGATCGGCCAGATCGACCCGAGCAACCCCGAGTCCATGCAGGAGGCGATGGCCGGCGGTCTGTTCCAGCCCGAGGACACCCCCGAGCAGAAGGCCGCGCTGGCCCGGCTGGAGACCGCGCTGGCCCTGGTCGAGGGCTGGGTGGACGCGGTGGTGCACGCCGCCGCCGCACCGCATCTCCCGCACGCCGCCGCCCTGCGGGAGACGCTGCGGCGCCGCCGGGCCACCGGCGGGCCGGCCGAGCAGACCTTCGCCACCCTGGTCGGCCTGGAGCTGCGACCGCGCCGGTTGCGGGACGCCGCCCGGCTGTGGGCTTCGCTCGCCGACGCCCGGGGCACCGACGGGCGGGACGCCCTGTGGGAGCACCCGGACATGCTGCCGACCGCCAAGGACCTGGACGACCCGGACGGCTTCGTCCACCGCGAGGAGCAGTCGGCCGCCGAGGACGGCATCGACTTCAGCAAGCTGGACGAGATGCTGGGCAAGGCCGCCGCCGCCGAGGACAAGCATGGCAAGGACCAGCACAGCAAGGACGACGACAAGGGCGACGACCACGAAGACGGGGACAAGGCGTGAGCGGTCCGCTGCACGCCGACACGGTCCGTACCCTGCGGGCGTGGACCGCTCCCGACGACGAGGAGGAGCTGCTGCGGCGCGACTACCTCGACCATCTGGAGGCCCGCCCGGAAGGGGTCTGGCGATCCTGCCGCCCGGCGCACATCACCGCGAGTGCGCTGGTGGTGGACGTCGAGCGCGGGCGCGTTCTGCTGACGCTGCATCCCAAGGTAGGGCTCTGGCTCCAGTTGGGCGGCCACTGCGAACCCGAGGACGCCACGCTGGCCGGGGCCGCGCTGCGGGAGGCGGTCGAGGAGTCCGGCATCGCATCGGGGCTGACGCTGTATCCGGCCGGCGCCCCCGCGCCGGTGAAGCTGGACCGGCACGCGGTGCGCTGCGCCGGCAAGGACCAGCCCGAGAACACCCATCTCGACGTCCAGTACCTGGTACTGGCGCCGCCGGACGCGGTGGAGCGGATCAGCGAGGAGTCGCTGGAGCTGCGCTGGTTCGGCTACGACGAGCTGCCGGAGCTGACCGACAGGTCGGTGCGGGTGCTGGTGGCGAGAGCGCAGAAGCTGCTGGGCTGAGGCGGCGCGCGGGTCTCAGCCGCAGTCGCCGAGATCCTCCGGGCGGGATTCCTCCCGCGGCCCGGGCACGTGCGGCAGCCGGGCCGCGGCCACCACGCCCTCCAGGTATCCGCGGGCCCGCTCGGTGCGCGGATACCCGGCGAGCAGCGCCCAGAACCGGGGGCCGTGGTCGGCGACCAGCAGATGGGCCAGCTCGTGCAGCAGCACGTACTCGATGACGTACTCGGGCATCCCCTGCAGCCGGTGCGACAGCCTGATGGTGCCCTCCACCGGGGTGCAGGAGCCCCAGCGGGTGTTCTGGTTGGTGACCCAGCGGACGCTCGCCGGCACCGCCCGGCCGCCCAGGTAGCGGGTCGACAGGTCGGCGGCCCGGGTGACCAGGGCGTCGTCGCCGAGAACCTGGCGGCTCTCCTGGGCGGCGAGCTTGTCCAGCATCTGCGCGACCCAGCGCTTCTCCTCGGCCGCGGACATCCTGGCCGGAATCAGCACCACGGTCCGGTCGCCCTCGCGATAGGCGGACACGGTGCGACTGCGGCGCGCGCTCCGGCGCACCTCTACGTCCTGCGCCGCGGCACTCTCCCCCGAGGCTTCCGGAGCGCGCCGACGCGGCACAGGAGGACGGGAATCCGGTCCGGCTGCCACGCGCCAGACGTTACCCGGTGGCAGTGACAGAAGTCCTCCCTCCTGGCTGAATTGGGACCTTTGGTCGGCTGTCTCACAGCCCTGGATCCGGACAAATCTCGCCAGACCCGACAGACCGGGTACAGCATTCCTCCGATCATCATCCCGAGGCTGTGGATAACTTTCCGCACGATCCAGCCGCCCCGGGCATGCTCGGACTACGCAACCGATCGGTTGCCGGACCGCTCGCCGACCAACGGAGGAGAGCCATGCGCCCCTGCCTCAAACCCGCTCTGCGCCGGGCCTGGCGCGACCGCAGCACGCTGCAGTTCGGTGTCGGCCGGGCGCACACCTCGCTGCTCACGGCGGCCGAGCCGGCCGAGGCCGCCTTCCTCGACCTGCTCGACGGCACCAGGGAGCTCCCGGCCCTCGCCGACGAGGCGGCCAGGCTGGGGATTCCCCGGGAACGGGTCGACGGCCTGCTGGCCGAACTGGGCGCCGCCAGCGTGCTGGACGACACCTCCGCCCATCGCGACCTGCTGGAACTGCCCCCGCCCGAACTGGCCCGGCTGCAGCCCGACCTCGCCGCGCTCTCGTTGGCGCACCCGGCCCCCGGCAGTGCCCCGGCGCTGCTGCTCGCCAGACGCCGGGCCAGGGTCCAGGTCCGCGGGGCCGGCCGGATCGGCGCGGCGATCGGCGCCGTCCTGGCCGCGGCCGGGGTCGGCCGGGTGGAGGTGCTGGACGGCGGCAGGGTGCGGGAGCAGGACACCTCTCCCTGCGGCTTGCTGGTCGGCGACACCGGCCGCTACCGGGCCGCGGCCGCCCGGGCCGCGGTGCGCCGGGCGGCGCCGGGGCGCCCGGACGACCGCAGCGGCAGCGAGGACGGCGACCGCGCGCCCGACCTGGTGGTGGTCGCGCCGCGCGGGGACTCCGCCGGGCTGCTCGCCGACCCGGAGGTCGGCCGGGAACTGCTGACCTCCGGCATCCCGCACCTCTACGCCGGAGTGCTGGAGACCCTGGGCACGGTGGGCCCCTTGGTGCTGCCCGGCAGCACCGGCTGCGGTCGCTGCCTGTCCCTGCACCGGGCCGACGAGGACCCGGCCTGGCCCCGGCTGCTGGCGCAGCACTGCTCGGGGCGGGGATCCGGTCCCGGCAGCGGAGGCAGCGGCGGCAGTGCCCCGTGCGACACCGCTCTGGCCACGACCGTGGCCGGACTGGCCGCCCTGCACTGCCTGATGTTCCTCGACGGCGGATCACCCCCTAGCCTGGGCGGGTGGGCCGAGGTCTCCATGGTGGACGGCTCGATGCGGCGCCGACCGCTCGACCCGCATCCGGACTGCGGCTGCCGCTGGGCCGACCGATGCTCTGGGGGACAATGATGGCGACCCTCGCCCCGTCGACTGGGAGGCATGCGTGAGCGATCTTCCGCGTAAAGCCGTGACCCGCACGGCCAAGCTCGCCGCCCTCCCGCTGGGGATGGCGGGTCGGGCGACGCTGGGCCTCGGCAAGCGGATCGGCGGCCGCCCCGCCGACGTCGTCGCCGCCGAACTGCAGCAGCGCACCGCCGACCAGCTGTTCCGGGTCCTGGGCGAACTCAAGGGCGGGGCGATGAAATTCGGCCAAGCCCTGTCGGTCTTCGAGGCCGCGCTCCCGGAGGAGGTCGCCGGACCCTACCGGGCCGCGCTGACCAAGCTCCAGGAGGCGGCGCCGCCGATGCCGGCCGCCTCCGTGCACGGCGTGCTCGCCGCGCGGCTCGGCTCGGACTGGCGCGACCTCTTCCTGGAGTTCGACGACAGGCCGGCCGCGGCCGCCTCGATCGGCCAGGTGCACCACGCGATCTGGCACGACGGCCGTGAGGTCGCGGTCAAGGTGCAGTACCCCGGGGCGGGCGACGCCCTGCTCTCCGATCTGACCCAGCTCGGCCGGGTG
Source organism: Streptacidiphilus sp. EB103A (assembly GCF_041261405.1). NCBI lineage: Bacteria > Bacillati > Actinomycetota > Actinomycetes > Kitasatosporales > Streptomycetaceae > Streptacidiphilus > Streptacidiphilus sp. EB103A. The sequence continues at coordinate 208,761 of NZ_JBGCAQ010000018.1, forward strand.
GCCCGGCTGATCGGGCCGCTGATCCCCGGGCTCGATGTGAAACCGCTGATCAAAGAGCTGCGCAGCCGGGTCAGCGAAGAGCTGGACTACGGCCTGGAGGCCCAGTCCCAGCGGATCCACGCCGAGGAGTTCGCCGACGACTGGGACATCCGCGTCCCCGGTGTGGTGGCCCAGGGCGACCAGGTGCTGGTCACCGAGTGGATGGACGGCGTACCTCTGTCGGAGATCATCAGCGGCGGCACCCAGGAGCAGCGCGACCGCGCCGGGCAACTGCTCGCCCGCTTCCTCTTCGCCGGCCCGGCCCGGACCGGGCTGCTGCATGCCGATCCGCACCCGGGCAACTTCCGGCTGCTGGTCGACGACGGCCCGGCCGAGAACTGGCGGCTGGGGGTGCTGGACTTCGGCACCGTGGACCGGCTGCCCGAGGGGCTGCCGCTGCCGATAGGCACCGCATTGCGGATGGCCCTGGCCGGGGATGCCGCGGGAGTGCTGGAGATGCTCCGTCAGGAGGGCTTCGTCAGGGCGTCGATCGACCTGGACCCGGCGGCCGTCCTGGACTACGTACTGCCGATCATCGAGCCGGCGGCTGTCGAGGACTTCCACTTCACCCGGGGCTGGATGCGCTCGCAGGCCGCACGCGTCGGCGACCCCCGTTCGCCCGCCTACGCCCTGGGACGCCAGCTGAACCTCCCGCCGGCCTACCTGCTGATACACCGGGTGACCCTGAGCACCATCGGGGTCCTCTGCCAGCTGGACGCCAACGCGCGGCTCCGCGACGAACTGCTGGAGTGGCTGCCGGGATTCGCCGAGGCCGAGGACTGGGCCGAGGCCGAGGCCTAGCGGGGCCGGGGCTTTCCGACAGCCCGCAGGCCCGGAGCCGCTGTGGATTCCGGGCCTGCTCGGTAGTGATGGTGAGTGTGTCTGCTGTTACTGCATGGCTGTTACGGCATGGCTGTTACTGCATGACCACGGCGGCGAGCGCCTTGCGCGCCTTCAGGGTCATCCGCTCCGCGCGCCGTCTGAGCTGGACGGCGCGCACGAGTCGTTCGTGCTCGGCCTCCTGGAGGCGTTCCTGGGTATGGACACGCGCCAGGGCTTCGGGCATGAGTTGCATGTGGAGGCTCCTACTGGGAGTGGTGGCCGGGTCGGTGCCCCGCCGGGTGTCGGTGGCGGTGCTGGTGGGCTGGGACATCTGGGCCTGCTTGTCGGACGTCGGATCGATGGACGGATGGAAGGCTGCGGGCGCGGCCAGGTCGGACTTGGATGTCGCCTCCCGCACGGACCTCCGCAGAGCGTTCGCGGGGGTGTGCCGGGCGGTCACGCGACGACCTCGTTCTTGCGCGGGCGGCCACGGGGCCGCTTCCGGGCGACGACGACGCCCTGGACGAAGAGCTCGCCGCCCCAGACGCCCCACGGCTCCCGGCGCTCGAGCGCGCCCTGGAGGCAGGCGGCCTTGACCGGACAGGTCCCGCAGAGGGTCTTGGCGTACTCGACGTCGGCGGGGGTCTCGGCGAAGAAGACCTCGGGGTCGAGGGAGTGGCAGGGGATGGGGGCGCCGAGGGTGTCGGCGTCGTCGAACGCGGTGAGCTGCATGAGTGGTACCTCCGGGGGGTGAGCCTGCTCGGTGGGTGAAGCGGAGGGGGCGTACGGGGCGGTCGGGCTGGTCACCGGTGACACGTTGTCCTCTTTCTCATTTCTGAAAAAACAGAAGGGCCGCGGTTCCCGAGTGGGAATCCGCGGCCCTGGAAGGCGACCTGACACATGATCAGGGTCGATCTCTCCAGGGTTCAGGCCCGCGGTAGGCCTTGCTTGCGCTGTACTGCTGGTGGTTTCCGGCACCTGCTGCATAGACGTGGCCGAGATTGGCCGCGACTGCTGCTACGGGTGCCGACATCGGTCGCTCATCGCGCATCGTCATCCACGTCGCCAGTCCGCCTTCGACACCGGTGGTGTCGGAGCCGGCGCCGAAGCCACCAAAGCCGCCCAGGATCGGGGCAGAGATGGACAGCAGGGCGGCGGGCGCGCCAAGGCAGGCGGCGGTCATGGGCCGACCAGTCAGTTTGATCAGGGTTGTCTTCACAATGTCCGCCTCCTCTCGGCGTGCTCGGATCCGGGCGGGCCAGGATCCTCGATGGTCAGTTGTCTTGGTGGTGCGGTGGAACTGTACTGCTGTGATGCGGTGTTACTGGTGGTGCCAGTGGTGCTGGTGACGGCTTCGTTCTCAACCGTCTCCGGCACGCTAGTGTGCTCCGCGCTGCGGGCGCAAACTATTTTTCCGGCGAGTTCGCTCCGGTGTCTTTCTCGTCCCAGAGGTCCGGAATGTCGTCCGATTCGTCTGGTTCTTCCGGCGGCCCCTCAACGGGCACGGAGGCGTCCGGAGACTCCCCGCGACACAACGACAGCACGGCCGCACCGTACTTGTCCAGCTTCGCCCGGCCCACTCCTGCGATTCCGGCCAGTTCGGCGACCGATCCGGGGGCGTCCTCGGCGATCGCGATCAGCGTCGCGTCGGTGAAGACGCAGTAGGCCGGGAGGCTCTGGGTCCTGGCCTGCTCGGCGCGCCAGTCGCGGAGCCGCTCGTACAGGCCCTCGTCCAGCTCGGACGGGCAGCTCTCGCAGCGCCGGAGTTTGCGCTCCACCGCCTCGGTGAGGACCCGGCCGCAGACCCGGCACTTCAGCGGGGCCCTGCCCCGGCGGACCGCGGCGCCCTCGCCCGCCGTGCCCGGCCCGCGACCGGCGCTGCGAACGCCCCGCGCCGGGGTGCCGGGGCGCAGCCCGTCCAGGAAGCGGGACGGCAGGCGGCTGGCGCGACCGCCGGGCGAGCGGGACAGCGCCCAGGACAGGCCGAGGTGCGCCCGGGCCCGGGTCACTCCGACGTAGAGCAGCCTGCGCTCCTCCTCGATCTGCTCGTCGGTCTTGGCGTAGGTGATCGGCAGCATGCCCTCGGTGAGCCCGACCAGGAACACCGCGTCCCACTCCAGGCCCTTGGCGGAGTGCAGCGAGGCGAGGGTGACCCCCTCGACAGCCGGAGCGTGCTGGGCGGCGGCCCGGGCGTCGAGCTCGGTGACATAGGCCGACAGGTCGGCCGGCAGCCCGACGGCCCGCTGCGCCGCCTCGAACTCCTCACCGAGCCGGACCAGCGCGGCCAGCGACTCCCAGCGCTCACGGACCGCTCCCGACCCGGTCGGCGGCTGCGAGGTGAAGCCCCGGGTGGAGAGCACGGCACGGACCTGCTCGGCCAGGCTCTCCGGGGCGCCGTCGAGCAGCGGGTCGCTGCTGCCCCGGGCCGCGCCGCGGAGCAGCATCCCGGCCTCGCGGATCTCCGGGCGCTCGAAGAAGCGCTCGGCCCCGCGCAGCTGGTAGGCGATGCCGAGGTCGGCGAGGGCCTGTTCGTAGACCGCGGACTGGCCGTTGATGCGGAACAGCACCGCGATCTCGCTGGCCCGCACCCCGGCGGCGAGCAGCGCCTGGACCTTCCTGGCGGTGCCCTCCGCCTCGGCGGGCTCGTCCTGGTACTCGGTGTACACCGGGTCCGGGCCGGGCTCGCGCTGCGAGACCAGCTCCAGCCGGCCGGCCGCGGCCCGGCCCCTGGCCTGGGCGAGCAGTCCGTTGGCGAGATGCACCACCTGCGGGGTGGAGCGGTAGTCGCGGACCAGCTTCACCACCGTGGCGTCGGGGTGCTTCTCCCGGAAGCCGAGCAGGTAGGCGGGCGTCGCGCCGGTGAAGGAGTAGATCGTCTGGCTGGCGTCGCCGACCACGCAGAGGCTGGAGCGCGGGCCGAGCCAGAGGTCCAGCAGCCGCTGCTGGAGCGGAGAGACGTCCTGGTACTCGTCCACCACGAAGTGCTGGTACTGGGCCCTGACCTGCTCGGCGACCTCGGCCCGGTCCTCCAGCACGCCGACGGCGAGCAGCAGCACGTCCTCGAAGTCGATGACGCCGCGGTCGCGCTTGAGCTCTTCGTAGACCTTGTAGACCTGGCGGATCTCGGCCGGGTCCCGCGGGGCCTCCCGGCCGGCCTTGCGGGCCGCGGCCGGATAGTCCTCGGGCACGGTCTGGGTGACCTTGGCCCACTCGATCTCGCTGGTCAGATCCCGCAGTTCGGTGCGCTCCAGCCGGAGCCGGCAGCGCGCCGCGGCCTCGGCGACCAGCTGGACCTTGCGCTCCAGCAGCCGCGGCAGCTCCCCGCCGACCACCCGCGGCCAGAAGTACTGGAGCTGGCGCAGCGCGGCCGAGTGGAAGGTCCTGGCCTGGACCCCTTCGGCGCCCAGCTCGCGCAGCCGCCCGCGCATCTCCCCGGCCGCGCGCGCGGTGAAGGTGACCGCCAGCACCCGCTGGGGCTGCATCACCCCGCTGCGGACGCCGTAGGCGATGCGGTGGGTGATCGCCCGGGTCTTCCCCGTCCCGGCGCCCGCGAGGACGCACACGGGACCGCTGAGGGCGGTGGCGACGGCACGCTGCTCGGGGTCGAGCCCGGCGAGCACGGCGTCGGCGTCCTGCGGGGGGAAGGGCTGCGCGCCCGGGAGCTGAACCTGCATGCGCCCATCCTCTCAAGTCCGGCCGACAGCCCCGTCACGTTGTCCACAGGCCCGGTGTGTAGATAGGAACTGGAATGTTCCGCCCGCCGCGGGCGTTCAACGGACGTTTGCCGAGCCGATGACGGCCGACCCAAAGACGAAGGAGCGACCTCGATGTCCGCCACGATCACCATGTACAGCACCACCTGGTGCGGTTACTGCCGTCGGCTGAAGACCCAGCTCGACCGCGAGGGCATCGGCTACACCGAGGTCAACATCGAGCACGACCCGGCGTCGGCGGCCTTCGTCGAGAAGGTCAACGACGGCAACCAGACCGTGCCGACCGTACTCTTCCCGGACGGCTCCGCGCTGACCAACCCGTCGCTGGCCCAGGTCAAGGCCAAGCTCGCGGCCTGACACCGCGTCAACGCAGCGAACAGCCCCGCCAGGTGGATCCTCGTCCACGGCGGGGCCGTTCGCTGCCCTGCCACCGGGCCCGGCGCCAGCGCTACTCGCCCGCGCGCCGTCCGAGCGAGTAGACGAGCCGGTTGCGGTCGGCGCAGTAGCGGGTCTCGGTCACCCGGATCGGGCCGGCCTCGGTGAAGCCGGTGCGCAGCTGCACCAGCAGCGGGACACCGGGCCCCGCCTGGAACCACTGCGCCTCCTCGGGGTTGGGCATCCGCGCGGCCAGCTCGTCCACGCAGCCGATCTCCACATGCCCCGCCGACCCCAGCGCGACCTCGTCCCCGCCCTCGACCGGGTCCGGGTCCATCAGCGCGGTGCTGGCGGCCAGGGCGACCGGGTAGTGGCTCTCCTCGATGGACCAGGGCTCGCCGTCCATGTGCCGCAGCACCCGCCGGAGAACCACGGCCTCACCGGCCTTGATCCGCAGCCGGTCGGTGATGTCAGTGGTCGCTCGTACGATCAGCATCTGGAAGTCGGCCGTCAGTTTCCGACCGGCCCGATCCGCCTCGTGCGCATACGACTGCGAGGGCGGGGTGAGCGGAGTTTCGAGCGCCGGATCGGCCGGGGCCCGATATGCGTGATGATCCAGTACCGGATGGTCCTTCAGATAGGTGCCTTTTCCCTGCACCCGGACCAGTAGCCCCTCATTGACCAGCACATCAACTGCTAGTCGGACAGTATTACGAGCTACCCCGTATTGATTTTCCAGCTCGCTTTCCACCGGCAGCGGCTCCCCGCCCTGCCACTCTCCGGTCATGATCCGGCGACGCAGATCCGCAGCCAGCCGCTGGTATTTGGGGGCCTGTCCCGGGCCACGAGAAATGTTCACTCAGCGAATGTAGCCATTTGGCTTGCGCGACATCCGAGAAACCAGCCAACATAAGTCAAGATTGGCGTAATACCACTCCATCCAACCACTTGCGTGCTATCCCTATCCATGCCCCGAATGCAGCAATCCGGGGCAGCCGCCAAGCATCAGTCACAGCCATCAGTCACCTCGCACGGCCGGAGCAGCCACGATGACCAACCGGAGAGCCTGGGCCGCGATCGCCTCCTTCCCTCCGCACCCGCAGAACGTCGGCCACGCCCGGCGGATCACCCGGACCGCACTGGCGGCCTGGGACGCGCACGACCTCGTCGACAGCGCGGAGACGGTGGTCTCCGAGCTGGTCACCAACGCCCTGCAGTACGGGCGCGGCCCGGTCGACCTGACCCTGGCGCTGACCGGTCGGCATCTGCGGATCGCCGTCACCGACGAGGGGACGTCCCTGCCGGTGCCCAGGGAGGCCGCCGAGGACGCCCAGAGCGGCCGCGGACTGTCCATCGTCGGGATGCTCGTCGAGAGCTGGGAGGTGGTGGTCCGGCTCACCGGGAAGACGGTGACCTGCGTCCTCGCCGTCCAGCCGACGGACCTGGAACCGAACCTGGAACCGGACCTGAAGCCGGACCTGGAACTGGAGTCGGGGCCGGACCTCGAACCCGAACCCGCCGCCGTCGGCGGAACGCGGCAGCGCCGTGTCCGCCCCTCGGGTGAACACGGCGCCTGAAGCACACCGGGGGCGTGCGCCCCGGCCTTCACTCCCTCACATCCCTCACACGCACACCGCTACCAGCGGGCGGACTCCGGCAGCGGACCGCCGTACCAGAGCTCCACCAGGCGTCGGGCGATGGAGATCCCGGAGGGCGGCAGCACGGTGCCGTCCTCCATCCCCGCCCTGAGCTCCTCCCTGCTGAACCAGCGGGCCTCGGAGAGCTCCTCGCCGTCGACGGTGATCTCAGTGCCGCCGTCGCTGTCGTCGGCGCGCCCCAGGAAGCCCAGCATCAGGCTGGACGGGAACGGCCACGGCTGGCTGGCCACATAGCTCACCGAGTCGGGGTCCACCCGGACCCCGGCCTCCTCGGCGACCTCGCGGGCGACCGCCTGCTCCAGCGACTCCCCCGGCTCCACGAAGCCGGCCAGGGTCGAGTACCGCCCCTCCGGCCACAGCGCCTGACGGCCCAGCAGCGCCCGGTCCTGCCCGTCCGTGATCATCATGATCACCGCCGGGTCGGTGCGCGGGTAGTGCTCGTGCGCGCAGGAGGTGCAGCGCCGCACATGTCCGGCCAGCGCCGGGACGGTGGGATGCCCGCAGCGTGAGCAGAAGCGGTGCGAACGGTGCCAGTTCTCCAGCGCCACCGCGTGCACCAGCAGCCCCGCGTCCCGGTCCGCCAGCAGCGCGCCGACCTCGCGCAGACCCGCCGTGCGGGCGTCGCCGTCCAGCCGCCCGGGCAGGGTGCCGCCGGTGAGCGCGACCGCGAAGTAGGCCACCTCCTGCCCGTCGACGCCCAGGAAATAACGCTCGCCGCCCTCGGGCGCCTCGAAGCTGGGCAGCAGCACCAGTTCCGTGCCCTGCTCGGTGTCCATCACGAACGCCTGGCCCTCGGCGACCGCTAGTACCCGGGTGTCCGGGTGGCTCCAGGCCGCAGCCAGCCAGGGTTCGTCCTGGCGGTGCTCGGCGGCACGGTCGACCCCGGCCCTGGACAGCGCCAGCGGCGGGTACGCGTCCAGCCGTCCCTGCTGCTCCGTTCCCGCCTGTTCCTGCACAGTCACGTGGTACCCATCTCCCCGATCATCACTGCTCACCATCGTGTGCCAATCACCGCGACTTATTCCGCCGGCGGTACAAGTCAGGAAGTCCCGGCCGCGTTCCAGTGCTCCGCGAGGTCGCCCCAGAGGTAGGCCGAGGTCTCCACGCCCTTGGCGAGGAGGTCGAGCTCGACCTTCTCGTTGACCGAGTGCCAGCCGTCCGAGGGGACCGAGATCCCGAGGAACAGCACCGGGGCGCCGAGCACGTCCTGCAAATCGGCCGCAGGTCCGGACCCACCCTCACGGGTGAACCTGATCTTCTGTTCGAATGCACGCCCCATGGATCGGACCACCGACTGCAGCGCCGGGTGGTCCAGCGGCGTCAGGCAGGGGCGGGTGGTCCCGGTGAAGGTGATCGAGTGCCGGATGCCGGCCGGCAGCCGGTCGGCCACCCAGTCGGCCACGGCCTGCCGCACCTTCTCCACGTCCTGCCCGGCGACCAGCCGGAAGGACAGCTTGAGGTGCGCCGCGGCCGGGACGATGGTCTTGCCCCCGGGCCCGGTGTAGCCGCCGTAGACCCCGTTGACCTCGGCGGTCGGCCGGGCCCAGATCCGCTCCAGCGTGCTGAACCCCTTCTCCCCCAGGGTGGCCTCGGACTTCGCCACGCCCAGCCACTCCGGCTCGTCGAACGGGAGCTCGGCGAAGAGCTCGCGCTCCGCCGGGGTCAGCTCGACCACACCGTCGTAGAAGCCGGGGACGGCCACCCGCCGGTCCTCGTCGTGCAGCCCCGCGACCAGCCGAGCGGCCTCGGTCGCCGGGTTGGGCACGGCACCGCCGAAGGAACCCGAGTGGATGTCCTGGGCGGGGCCGAAGAGGTCGATCTGCAGTTCCACCATGCCGCGCATGCCGGTGCACACGGTCGGGGTGGTCTCGGCCCACATACCCGTGTCGGAGATCATCACGACGTCCGCCGCGAGCCGGTCGGCGTGAGCCCGGATCAGCGCGCCGAAGTTCGGCGAGCCCGACTCCTCCTCGCCCTCGATCAGCAGCTTGAGGTTGACCGCGGGGGAGGTGCGGCCGGTCACCGCCAGGTGCGCCCGCACCCCCAGGGTGTGGAAGAAGACCTGGCCCTTGTCGTCGGCGGCCCCGCGGGCGAACATCCGTCCGTCCTTGACCACGGGCTCGAACGGGTCGGTCGCCCAGCCGTCCTCGCGGGCGGCCGGCTGCACGTCGTGGTGCCCGTAGACCAGCACGGTCGGCGCGGCGGGGTCGCCCGAGGGCCACTCGGCGAAGACGGCCGGCAGACCGCCGCCCTCGGTCTCCCAGACCTCCGCCACCGGGAAGCCGGTCTCCCTGAGCTTCCCGGCCAGCCACTCGGCCGACTGCCGGACCGAGGCGGCCCGGCCGGGGTCCGCGGAGACGGAGGGGATGCGCAGCCAGGCCGCGAGGTCGTCGAGGAAGGCGGTGCGGTGCTCGGCGATGAACTCGCGGACCGCGCTGTCCGGGGAAGTCGTCATGGGACGACTCTAGTTCGATCTCCGACCTGGCCGTTCATCGCGCCGGTCGACCGTGGCCACCGTCACGTCCGGCGGTGAGACCTCCAGGGGTGGGACCTCCGGCGGTGACGGCGGTCCGGGCCGCTCGGAGCGCCGGGTCCCAGGCGCTAGGTTCTAGGCGTGAGCCCTCTCCGCATCGCGACCTTCAATCTGCTCCACGGGCAGCCACTGGACGAGGACGGCAGCCCGCTCCCCCTTCCCGAGGACCCCGCCGCACCCCTCGCCGAGGCCGTCGCCGCGCTCGACGCCGACGTCCTGGCCATGCAGGAGGTCGACCGCTACCAGGAGCGGTCCGGGTTGGTCGACCAGGCGGCCGTCGCCGCCAAGGCGCTGGGGGCGGGCGACTGGCGCTTCGCCGCCGCCCTGCACGGCCGGCCCGCGCCCGGCGCGGGCTGGATCCACGACACCGCCTCCCCCGGCCGGCTGGCCTACGGCCCCGAGGATCTCGACGCCGGCGCCGACCGGCCCTCCTACGGGACGGCGCTGATCACCCGGCTGCCGGTGCACCACTGGCGGGCCCGGCGCTTCGCCCCGGCGCCGTTCGGCCTGCCGCTCCGGGTCGCCGGGCGACGCGGGCTGATCCCGGTGCCGGACGAGCCGAGGGCCGCGCTGGCCGCGGTGCTGGAAGGCGACCACGGCCCCTTCACGGTGGTCGCGGCGCACCTGTCCTTCGTCCCCGGCTGGAACATGGGCCAGCTCGCGGGCATCCGGCGCTGGATCTCCGACCTGCCGGCGCCCTATCTGCTGCTGGGCGACTTCAATCTGATCGGCCCGGTGCCCCGCACCGTCCTGGGCGGGGCCTCGATCATGGACGGCCTGGGCCGCGAGCGCTGGCGCCGGGACGGGGTGCCGCGCCGGGAGCACGGACGGGAGGCCCGCGAGGCCCGGCGGATCCAGCGCAGGCTGCGGGTCCGCCGGGGCGTGCACCTGCGACCGCGCCCGGCGGCGGCGCTGCCGCAGCGGGCACTGCTGCAGGGCTGGCGCGACCTGGCCCGGACGCCGACCTATCCGGCGCACCGCCCCTCGGTGCAGTTCGACCATGTGCTCGCGGTCGGGGTGCCGCGCAGCTCCGTCCTCGGCAGCGACACCCCGGCGCTCGGGCTCTCGGACCACCGCCCGCTGCTGGTCCGGGTGGATCTCTGACGACCGATCAGGAGCACCGGTCAGTAGGTCTGCTGGGACGCCCGACCACGCGGGTGGCCGACGAAGCCGAACCGTCCCGAGTGCGGCGGACGCGGCAGCTGCGCCTCGCCGTCGACCTGCAGCGTGCCGTCGACCTGCGCCGGTAGCGGGCCGATCGGTCGTGGGACCGTCGGCGCGTACTGGAGCAGCAGCATCGCGGCGTCGTCGCCGAGCTGGCGGCCGACATGGCGGCGGACGTCCTCGTGCAGCCGCTCCAGCAGGTCGGCCGGGTCCTCGGCGACGGCGACCACCGGCAGCCGGTCGACCAGGGGGTAGAAGGTGCCCCAGCGGTCGCGGGCCTCGATCACCCCGTCGGTGAACAGCAGGATCCGGTCGCCGTCGTGCAGCGGGAGCTCCAGCACCGGCGGGTCGACCTGCCCCGGCTCCAGCACGCCCAGCGGCGGGACCGGGGTCGCCGGCTCCAGCGCCCGCACCGGCAGACCGGTGCGCAGCAGCAGCGGCGCGGGATGGCCGCAGTTGACGATCTCGACGACCTGGTCGGGGCGCACGCTCACCAGCACCAGGGTGACGAACTCCTCCTCGGTGCCCTCGTGGTCGTTCTCGTGCAGGGCGCGGTGCAGGCTGTCGGCGAGCCAGGCGGCGACCCGGTCCAGGGCCGGCTCCTGGTGCGCCGCCTCCCGAAAGGCGCCGAGCACGGCGGCGGCCGTCTCCACCGCTCCCAGGCCCTTGCCGCGCACATCGCCGATCACGGCGCGGACACCGTAGCGGGTCTGCACCACCTCGTAGAGGTCGCCGCCGATCCTGGCGTGGGCGGCGGCCGCCGCGTAGTGGACGGCGGTGCGCATCGGGCCGACCCGGGCCGGGATGGAGCGCAGCAGCACCCGCTGGGCGACTTCGGAGACCAGTCGGGCGTCGGCGAGCGCCTTCTCCTGGCGGTTGCGCAGCAGCACGCTGGTGGAGCCGATCACGGCGATCAGGACCACCGCGAAGACGCTCGCGGAGTGCACCGACTCGCTCAGCGTGCCGTCCACCGCGGCCAGCCCGAAGGCCGCGGCGACGGTGACCCCGCCCACCGCCAGCGGGTACCAGGTGCGGCTGCTGACGACGGCGGCAAGAGCGGGGCCCGCGGTGAGCGCGGGCTCAAAAGTGACGTCGGGGTTTCCGCTGGCACGGTCGAGCGCGATCACCAGGGCGATGCCGAGGAAGGGCAGCGCCAATATGGCGCGGCTCCAATTGGTCAGACGGCGAAACCTTCCGGCAGCACTCAACGTCGTTATCTCCTGCGGGCACGGAGGATCTGAGAAAATTTCTGAAGTGGGCTGGAGTTGACCGGTTCCTGACTCCACATTAGGCACGAAAAGGACATGCTGCACAGCCTTTTCACAAATCTTCCGTGGCCCCTCCACCCATGGACAGCCCGTTTGGAGTAATGCCGCTCATCAGCGCTTCCAGTTCCGGCCGTCCCGGCAGCGAATCCGGCCGCACCACACTGCCGCTTCGGACGTACAGGAATGCGGCGGAGACCTGTTCGAGCGGCGTGCCGGTCGACTCGGCCCAGGCCAGCCGGTAGACCGCGAGCTGGAGCGGATCGGCGGTCTCGCGCTGGTTGGTCTTCCAGTCGACCACCTCGAAGCCGCCTTCCGCGGTCCGGTAGACCGCATCGATTCGGCCGCGTACCACCCGTCCCGCGAGAAGCAACTGGAACGGTGCTTCCACCCGGTACGGAGTCGAGGACGCAAAGGGGGTGCGCAGGAATGCCTCCTTGAGCCGGGCCAGATCCCGCTCGTCCTCGATTCCGTCGTCGTCGGCGCCGGGCAGCGCGTCCTCGCCCAGCAGCAGCAGCGGCTCGAACCGCGACTCCACCCAGGCGTGGAAACGGGTGCCCCGGCGCGCGGCCGGCTGCGGCGGCCGGGGCATCGGCCGGGCCAGTTCGCGGGCGAAGCCCTCCGGGTCGGCAGCCATCCGCAGCACCTGCGAGGCGGTGAGGGCGGCGGGCAGCGGGACGTCGCGGACCCGGGCGCGGGCGCGCAGCAGCTCACCGCTGAGCGCCTCCAGGTCACGGTCCCAGGCGGCGACCAGCCGCCGGTCCTCGGGGGCCAGGCCGTCACCGAGGGCGGGCCCGCCGCCGTCCTCGTACTCCGGATCCCACTCCGGCTCGGGCTCCCAGTCGTCGGGTTCCGGCTCCGGCTCTGCCGCCGCCGCGGCGAGCCCGGCCAGGACCCGGAGTCCGGCCTCACGGCGGGCCGCCTGGGCGGCGCCGTCCAGCGGCAGCGGCCAGGGGTGCTCGGCGGTGCGGGTCAGCGAGGGGTTCTCGGCGTCCTCCTCGGGGGCCTCGGCCCAGGCCTCGATCTCACCGCCGGTGCCGCTCTCGCAGTACGCGCGCAGCTCCTCCAGGAACGACGAGGGCCCGCGCCGCCGCTTCTGGGTCGGGCCCCACCAGTGGCCGGAGGCCAGCAGCAGGTTGCGGGGCCGGGTGAAGGCGACATAGCCGAGCCGCAGCTCCTCCGTGGCGGCGTGTTCCTTCATCTCCAGGGTGAACGCCTTCATCCCGGCGGCGGTCCACGGCGGGGTCCGCGGCAGGGTCGCTCCGTCGCCGCGCAGCTGGTGCGGCAGCGCCTCGGCCCGGCTGGTCCACCGCTCCCGGCCCTTCTCCCCTGGGAAGACCCCCTTGACCAGGCCCGGGACCGCGACGACATCCCACTCCAGGCCCTTGGACTTGTGCGCGGTCAGCACCTTCACGGTGTCGTCACCGCCCGGCAGGGTGTTGTCGAGACCCCGGTCGTACTCCTGCGCCGCACGCAGGAAGCCGAGGAAGGCCGAGAGCGAGGGGTCGCCGTCCAGGTCGGCGAAGCCGGCGGCGACGTCCAGGAAGGCGTTCAGGGTCTCCTTGCGGCGGGCCGCCAGCGCATGCGGCGAGGCCGAAAGTTCGACCTCCAGGCCGGTCACCGCCAGCACCCGGTGCAGCACGTCCATCAGCGGCTCGGACAGCGAGCGGCGCAGATCGCGTATCTCGGCGGCGATCCTGGCGAAGCGGGCCCGGGCCTCCTCGGAGAACGGCAGCTCCTGGACGTCCCCGTGCTCGCTGCGATCCGCGCGCAGGAAGGTCTCCAGGGCGTCGGCGAGGGAGACCACCTCGGTCGGGTCGGTGCCGGCGACCGCGCCCGCGAGCCGGTCCTGCTCGTCGGCGCCGCCGACCCGGACCAGATCGGCGGCGAGCCGGCCCAGCAGCGCCAGGTCCCGGGGCCCGATCCGCCATCGCGGGCCGACCAGCAGCCGGACCAGCGCCGCGTTCGCGGTCGGATCCTGGAGCACCTCGCAGACCGAGACCAGGTCGGCGACCTCGGGCAGGTTCAGCAGCCCGGACAGGCCGACCACCTCGACCGGGACGTCCCGGGCCACCAGCGCGGCGTGGATGTCGGGGAACAGCTCGCGGCCGGCCCGGCAGAGCACCGCGATCCGGCCCGGCGCCGTCCCGGTGCGCACCAGATGGGCGATGGAGTCGGCGAGCCAGGCCACCTCCTCGTCATAGGTGTCGAGCAGGGCGCAGCGCAGAAAGCCGTCCCGCTCGGCGCCGGGCGCGGGACGCAGCGCCTCGACGCCCTCGTGCATCTCTCGCAGCGGAGCGGCCAGGGTGTTGGCGAACTCCAGCAGCCGACCGCCGCTGCGGCGGTTCTCGCTGAGCGAGTAGCGGGCCGCCGGACTCCCCTGTGCCGAGGGGAAGTGCACCGGGAAGTCGTCCAGGTTGGCGACCGAGGCGCCGCGCCAGCCGTAGATCGCCTGGCAGGGGTCGCCGACGGCGGTGACCGGGTGGCCGCCGTCGTGGTGCTCGCTCGCGCCGAAGAGCCCGGCCAGCAGCAGCCGCTGGGCCACCGAGGTGTCCTGGTACTCGTCCAGCAGCACCACCCGGAACTGCTCCCGCAGCAGCCGGCCGACCTCGGGCCGGGTCTGGGCGAGCCGGGCGCAGGCGGCGATCTGGTCGCCGAAGTCCATCAACCCGGCCTCGGCCTTGCGGCGGCGGTAGCGGACCACCAGGTCCGCCAGCTCCAGCCGGGCGGCGGCAGCCCGGGGGACCTTGCGCAGCTCCTCGTTGGTGATCCTGGCCGAGGCCAGCTCGGCGAGCAGCGCGGTGTCGTACGCCTGGAGCCGTTCCGGCTGCACCAGATGCTCGGAGAGCTCCCCGTCCAGGGTCAGCAGTTCGGCGATCAGCGTGGAGAAGCTGCTGGTCAGCGCGGGATAGGGGCCGGGGGCCTGGCGCAGTACCCGGGCTGCCAGCTGGTAGCGGGTGGCGTCGGCGAGCAGTCGTACGTCCGGCTCCAGGCCGATCCGCAGCCCGTGGTCCTTGAGCAGCCGTCCGGCGAAGGAGTGGTAGGTGGAGATCTCCGGCTCGCCCAGCACGTCCTCGGCGGTCGCCGGCTCCAGGTCCACCACCCCGGCCTGCACCAGCGCCCGGCGCACCCGCTCGGCCAGCTCACCGGCGGCCTTGTTGGTGAAGGTCAGCCCCAGCACCTGCTCGGGGCGGACCTGACCGGTCCCGACCAGCCAGACCACCCGGGCCGCCATCACCGTGGTCTTGCCGGAGCCCGCGCCCGCGACGATCACCGCGGGGGCGAGCGGCGCCGTGACGGCGCGCAGTTGTTCCGCGGTGAAGGGGATGCCGAGCAGCTGCTTGAGCTGCTCGGGACTGGTGATAGGAGGGTCTGCGGGGTCGGTGGTGCTCGGGCTCACCCCAGGAACGCTATCCGGCACCACCGACAGCCGCCCACCCGTTCGCGCAGCGCCTTCACTCCACCACCTGCCGACCCTCCGGGTGACCGGTGCAGCTGCGGCGGAACGAGCAGGTGGCACAGCCGGGGCCGACGGTCGGGGTGAAGCGCTCGTTGACGATCCGGTCGGCGGCCTCGGCGAGCAGGTCCTCGACCCAGCCGGGATCGCCGGCCAGCGACGGCTGGGCCTGGATCTTGGGCCGGTCCTCCTTGCCCTTGCCGGCCGGCTGCCGCAGCTGCACCAGCTCGGCGCCGCCCGGCTCCGGGCGTTCGCCCTCGAACGCCTCGACGTCGTCCACCGCGCCCTCGGCGACAGCCAGCTGGTACACCCCGAGCTGCGGGTGGGTCAGCAGTTCGGGTCCGCTCACCACATGCTTACCGGTCTTGAAGTCGACGACGAAGGCCGCGCCGGTCTCCGTGTCCCGTTCGACCCGGTCCATGCTGCCGCGGATCCGGATCAGATGGTCGCCGACCTTCAGCTCCACCTCGAAGGGGTGCTCGGTGGCCACCGGGACGCGTCCGCGCTCACCGGCGTGCCAGGTCAGGAAGCGCTCCAGGGCCGCCCGGGCCTCGCCCTTCTCCTGCTCCGACTTCCACGGCGCGTCAAAGGCCAGCGCGTCCCAGACCGTGTCCAGACGCTCCATCAGCACGCCCAGGTCGGCCGGGGTGCGCCCGGAGCCGACCTCCTCGGCCAGGACGTGCACCACATTGCCGAAGCCCTGGGCCCCGCTGGACGCCTGCTCGGCATGCACTTCGCGGCCCAGGAACCACTGCAGCCCGCAGGAGTTCACCTGGTCGAGCGCACTGCCGGACAGCCGCAGCGGCAGTGCGGGGTCACGGACCGGCACCGTGTTCACGGTCTGATCGGCCATCCCCCACCAGCGCTGCGGATGCGCCGAGGGGACCAGCGGATAGCCGTCCTCGTCGGTGAGCCCGGCCAGCGTCACCAGCCGCTGCGCCGCGGCCTCGCGCAGCGCCGGGTCCCTGGCCGGGTCGACGGTGGTCGCCCGCAGCTCGGCGACCAGCGCCGCGACCGCCAGCGGGCGGCGCGGACGGTGGGTGACGTCCTCGACCCGCACCTCCGGGACCCGGCTGCCGTCCGGGCGCTCGCGGTAGAGCTCGCGCAGGAAGCGTGACGGTTCGTCACCGTCCTCGGCCGGGGCCTTCACCGCGGTGACCACCAGCCGCTCCCTGGCACGGGTCGCGGCGACGTAGAACAGCCGCCGCTCCTCGGCCAGCAGCGCGCCCGGGGTCAGCGGTTCGGCGATGCCGCTGCGGCCGATCCGGTCCGCCTCCAGCAGCGAACCGCGGCGCCGCAGATCGGGCCAGAGGCCCTCCTGCACTCCGGCGACCACGACCAGGCCCCACTCCAGCCCCTTGGACCGGTGCGCGGTGAGCAGCCGCACCGCGTCCGGCCGCACCGTACGCCCGGAGAGGGTGTCGGCGGCGATGTCCTGCTGCTCCAGCTCGGCGAGGAAGTTGAGCGCGCCGCGCGGACCCTTCACCCGCTCCTCGGCCCGGGCGGCGGTCTCGAACAGCGCGCAGAGCGCGTCCAGGTCGCGGTCGGCGTTCCGGCCGGCCGTCCCGGGGCGTAGCGCGGCCGCCTCCAGCCGCCGTCGCCAGCGCTCGGAGCCGTCCCACAGCGCCCACAGGGCCTCCTCGGCGGAGGCTCCGCCGGAGATCATCTCGCGGACCTTGCGCAGCAGCTGGCCCAGGTGCAGGGCGCGGCCGGCGAAGGAGCGGTCGTGAGTGACCAGCCGTTCGGGCTCGGCCAACGCCTCGCGGACCAGCACCTCGGCGGGGCGGACGGCCCGCGGCTGGTCCGTCTCGGTGGCGGCCTCGGTGGCGGCCTCCCGGCGGAGCGCGGCGCGCTCCTCCTCGCGCAGGGCCCGGCCGAGACGGCGCAGGTCGGAGCCGTCGAGGCCGCCCATCGGGCCGGTGAGCAGGGTATGCGCGATCTCGGTGGTGAGCGGGTCGGCCGCGTACGGCGCCTCGGGGTCCTCCTGGTCCGCCGCGCCGGTGCGGCGCCGGTCCCGGACCGCGCCGACCGCGCACACCCGCAGCGCGGTGAGCAGCGGGGCCACCGCAGGCTCCAGGTGCAGCGGCAGGTCGTCCCCGTCGATCTCCAGCGGCACCCCGGCGGAGCTCAGCGCCCGCCGGAAGCCGGGGATGGAGCGGCCGCCGGCCCGGACCAGCACGGCCATGTCGCTCCACGGCACACCCTGCTCCAGATGGGCGCGGCGGAGCAGGTCGGCGATGTTGTCGATCTCGGAGCCCGGGGTCGGGTAGGTGTAGACCTCGACCTGTCCACCCGGCCGGCTGGGGATCAGCCTGCGGTGCTGCTCCAGTGCCTGCGCCGGGAGCCGGCCCATCGGCATCCGTTCGGTGAGGGTGCGGCTGGCCGCCAGCAGCACCTCCCCGGAGCGGCGGGACACCCGGAGCACCCGGATCGCCGCGGGGCTGCCGTCCGCCTGCGGGAAGTCCTTGGGGAAGTCGAGGATGCCGTTGATGTCGGCCCCGCGGAAGGCATAGATCGACTGGTCCGGATCGCCGACCGCGACAAGCTCCCGGCCGTCGCCCACCAGCGCGTGCAGCAGCCTGACCTGGGCCGGGTCGGTGTCCTGGTACTCGTCCACATAGACCACCCGGTACTGGCGGCGCAGCTGCTCGCGGACCTCGGGGCGCTCGGCCAGCAGCACCGCGCGGTGCACCAGCTCGGCGTAGTCCAGGACGCCGTAGCTGTCGAGGACGTCCAGGTACAGGGCCAGGAAGTCGGCGGCGGCATGCCAGTCGGGACGGCCCACCTCGGCGGCGAAGCGCCGCAGCGCTTCCTCGCCCAGGCCCAGCTCACGGGCGCGAGCCAGCACCGCGCGGACCTCGTCGGCGAAGCCGCGGGTGGTCAGGCAGGCGCGCAGCTCGTCCGGCCAGCGGATGCCGAGGCCCTCGCGGGCGTCCTCGGCGCCGCCGGCCAGCAGGTCGCGCACCATGACGTCCTGCTCGGGTCCGGAGAGCAGCCGGATCGGGTCGGCGAAGAGGTCGGCGTCCTGGTGGGCCCGGACCAGGGCGTAGCAGAACGAGTGGAAGGTGGTGGCCTGCGGGACTCCGCCGGCGCCTGCTGTCCCCGCCCGCGCGGTCATCCGGTCGCGCAGCTCCACGGCGGCCTTGCGGCTGAAGGTGAGGACCAGGATCTGCTCCGCCGGAACGCCCTCGGCGACCCGCCGCGTGACCGCCTCCACCAGGGTGGTGGTCTTGCCGGTGCCCGGTCCGGCCAGGACCAGCAGCGGCCCGCCCCGGTGGTCCACGACGGCCTGCTGGTAGGCGTCGAGGACAGGGGGTGCGGGCGTCACGAGCGGGTCGCGCACCAGTCGGTACGCGCCCCCGCGCACCGGAGGGTCGGGCAGCGAGGTCATCGGGCGGTTCCAGGGGCAGTGCAGGGAGGAAGGCAGCGGATACCGGGGGCGTCGCTCGTCCGGTCAGGCGTCCCAGACGTCGTCCGCTACCGCGAGCCTACGATCCTCCACCGTCACTCACCCTCTTGTCCGAGGTTCACGGGAAGCTCAGCCCGCCGCTCCGAAATTGTCGGACCCCTGTGCTATCGGCCCTACCGCCCGTCCCACCGGGCCCGGGCGAGGTCCACCCGGGGCAGGTCCTCGGCCGCCGCGGAGCCCCGTGCCGGGCCGCGCCCGCGCACGCTGCGCAACGGGGTGCCCTCGGCCCGGTACTGCTCCAGCGCCCGCAGCTCGTGCCCGGGCAGCAGCGCGCCGTCCGCCCGCACCACCCGCCAC
This sequence comes from Streptacidiphilus sp. EB103A, assembly GCF_041261405.1. NCBI lineage: Bacteria > Bacillati > Actinomycetota > Actinomycetes > Kitasatosporales > Streptomycetaceae > Streptacidiphilus > Streptacidiphilus sp. EB103A. The sequence continues at coordinate 227,553 of NZ_JBGCAQ010000018.1, forward strand.
CAGGGCACAGCGGCCCCGTACAGCGCCATCACCCTGCCGACCTGGCGCGGTCCCCCCTCGTCCAGGTACTCGGCGACGTCACCATAGGTCAGCACCTGCCCGGCGGGGATGCGCTCGGTCAGTTCCAGCACCCGCTCGGCGAAGGGCGGCAGCTCGGCCGACTCCACATCCGGCTCATGGTTCCCACTCACCCGTCGCATTGTGTCCTATCCCACTGACAGCCCGACACGTACGGGTGGAGCAGTCGTAGAACCTCCTCGCCCACCCGGGCGGAGGAATGTAGCATCCGCCAGGGACCCGCACCTGGGGACCTGGCACCGACGCACATCCTCCACCCATGCCACCCTTGAGGGGTCGGTGACAGGCGACCAGAAGGCACAGACATTCAGATGACCGGATCGAGCGCGAGCGCCGACCAGGCAGCGGACGCCTCCGGCACCATGCCCGACGACGCCTCCGATCCGCCTCCGCCGACCGATCCGGGGCCTGGACCCAGCCCGAACACCCCCGTGGTGGACCTGGTCAAGGTCCCCGGGCTGCAGCACCGCTCGACGCTGCCGGCCGAGACCCGCGCCAGTTCGCACGTCGCCGTGGACGAACCGCTGCTGGCCGCCCGAGTGCACCGCCCGTCCGACCTGATCCGCTTCCTGTTGGGCATTCTCGGCGTCGCCGCCGTCCTGGTGCTGGCCAGCATCGCCACCTCGACCACCACCGGGCTGCAGAGCGACATCTCGGCGGGCGTCACCAAGGTTCCCAGCTTCCTCACCACCATCACCGGGGTCATCTCCACCGCCGCGGTGCTGATCGTCCCGCTGGCCTTCGCGGTGGAGCGGCTGATCAAACGGGACGGCCTGCGGGTCGCCGACGGCGTGCTGGCGGCAGTGCTGGCGCACGGCATCTCGCTGGCCGTCGACCTGTGGGTGGTCAAGGCCGCGCCGGAGTCCATCACCGCGGCGCTGACCCAGCAGATCCCCAACACCACCACGCTGACCGACCCGGTGCACGGCTACCTCACCCCCGTCATCGCCTATATGACGGCCGTGGGCATGGCCAGCCGTCCACGCTGGCGGGTCGCGCTGTGGGGGGTGGTGCTGCTGGACGGGCTCTCCGAACTGATCAGCGGACACACCACCCCGCTGTCCATTGCAGTAACCATCCTGCTGGGCCTGACCGTGGCCTACGGCACCCTCTACGCCGTCGGCACCCCGAACGTCCGCCCCACCGGCCAAACCCTGCTCGCGGGGCTGCGCAAGGTCGGCTTCGCCCCGCTCAGCGCCCACCGCTCCTCCGACGGCCCCGAGGGCACCCGCCGCTACCTGGTCATCCAGGACCGGGCGCTGCCGCTGGACGTCCATGTGATCGACCGCGAGCAGCAGGCCTCCGGCTTCTTCTACCGGCTCTGGCGGCGGCTGCAGCTGCGCACCGTCACCGTCCGCTCCAGCCCCCAGTCGCTGCGCCAGGCCCTGGAGCAGGAGGCTCTGATCGCCTACGCCGCCAACGCGGCCGGGGCGCACTCCCCCAAGCTGATCGCCACCTCCGAGCTCGGCCCGGACGCGGTGATCCTGGTCTACGAGCGGGTCGAGGGCCGCTCCCTCGACCTCGCGGACGACGACGAGCTCACCGACGAGGTCCTCGCCGACGCCTGGACCTCGGTCAAGGCCCTGCACGACCGCCGGATCGCGCACCGTCGGCTGACCAGCGAGTCGCTGCTGGTCACGCATCCGTCGGCGACCGCTCCGAACAGCGGGATCTGCCTGATCAACCTGGCCGGCGGCGACATCGCCTCGGGCGACCTGACGCTGCGGATGGACCTGGCCCAGCTGCTCACCACACTGGCCCTGCGGGTCGGTCCGGAACGCGCCGTGACCTCCGCCAACAAGGTGCTGGGCTCCAGCCGGACCGCGAGCGCCATGCCGCTGCTGCAGCCGGTCGGGCTGCACCGCTCCACCCGGATGGCGCTCAAGCACCACAACAGCGAGCACAAGGCCGCGGTGGCCGCGGCCCGCGCGGAGCAGATGAAGGCCGGGGTCAAGGTCGAGGACGCGCTCACCGACAACCCCGATCCGCAGGACTTCCTGTCGCAGATCCGCGAGCAGATCCTGGAGGTCGCCCCGCAGGCCCCGGTGGAGCCGGCCAGGCTGCAGCGGCTCAAGCCGAGGACCCTGATCACCCTGGTCGCCGGGGCGTTCGCGGCCTACCTGCTGCTGGGCCAGCTCGCGGCCGCCAACCCGACCAGCGCGTTCAGCCACGCCAAATGGGCCTGGGCGCTGGCCGCACTGGCGGCCTCCGCGCTCAGCTACGTCGGCGCGGCGATGAGCCTGGCCGGCTTCGTGCCCGAGCAGCTGCCGTTCTGGCGGACCCTCGGGGCCCAGGTCGCGGGCAGCTTCGTAAAGCTGGTGGCCCCGGCCGCGGTCGGCGGGGTGGCCCTGAACACCCGCTTCCTGCAGCGGGCCGGAGTGCGCTCGGGACAGGCCGTGGCCAGCGTCGGCGCCTCGCAGTTGGTCGGCCTGGGGATGCACATCCTGCTGCTGCTGGGCTTCGGCTTCGTCGCCGGGACCGGCAGCAGCAAGGGCTCGGACATCCCCTCCTCGCGCACCGTGATCGCCGGGCTGCTGGTGGCGGCGGTGCTGGTGCTGGTGGGCGCGGCCGTCCCGCCGGTCCGGCGCTGGACGCTGACCCGGCTGCGCACCCTGTTCATCGGCGTGGTCCCGCGGATGCTGGACCTGCTGCGCTCCCCCACCAAGATCGCCACCGGCTTCGGCGGCATCATCCTGGTCTCGCTGGCGTTCGTGGCCTGCCTGGACACCAGCATCCGCGCCTTCGGCCAGTCGCTGCCGTTCGCCACCATCGCCGTCGTCTACCTGGCAGGCAATGCGGCCGGATCCGCCGTGCCCACCCCGGGCGGGATCGGCGCGATCGAGACCCTGCTCATCGGCGGGCTCACCGGCGCGGGGCTGCCGCTGACGGTGGCGACGCCGGCCGTGCTGCTGTTCCGGCTGCTGACCTTCTGGCTGCCGGTGCTGCCGGGCTGGATCGCCTTCAGCTACCTGCAACGCAAGGAAGCCCTGTGACCGGGGTCACAGGGCTTCCCGGGCGAGCGCGACCTTACTAGTAGACCGGCTTCTCGGGCTCGATCTGGTTGACCCAGCCGATCACGCCGCCGCCCACGTGGACCGCGTCGGCGAAGCCGGCCGAGTGCAGCACGGCCAGCACCTCGGCCGAGCGCACCCCGGTCTTGCAGTGCAGCACGATCTTCTTGTCCTGGGGCATCCGCTCCAGGGCGTTGCCCATCAGGAAGTCGCCCTTGGGGATCAGGGTGGCACCCGGGATGCTGACGATCTCGTACTCGCCGGGCTCGCGCACGTCGACCAGGAAGATGTCCTCCTTGTCGTCCTGCCACTGCTTGAGCTGCTTGGGCGTGATGGTGGAGCCGATGGCCGCCGCCTGCGCCTCGTCGCTGACGACGCCGCAGAAGGCGTCGTAGTCGATGAGGTCGGTGACGGTCGGGTTCTCGCCGCAGAGCGCGCAGTCGGGGTCCTTGCGGACCTTGACCTGGCGATACTGCATCTCCAGGGCGTCGTAGATCATCAGCCGGCCGACCAGCGGCTCGCCGACGCCGGCCAGCAGCTTGATGGCCTCGGTGACCTGGATCGAGCCGATCGACGCGCACAGCACGCCGAGCACGCCGCCCTCGGCGCAGGAGGGGACCATGCCGGGCGGCGGGGCCTCCGGGTAGAGGCAGCGGTAGCAGGGGCCGTGCTCGGCCCAGAACACGCTGGCCTGGCCGTCGAAACGGTAGATCGAGCCCCATACGTAGGGCTTGCCGAGCAGCACCGCGGCGTCGTTCACCAGGTAGCGGGTGGCGAAGTTGTCGGTGCCGTCGACGATCAGGTCGTACTGCGCGAAGATCTCCTTGACGTTGTCCACGTCGAGGCGGGTCTCGTGCAGGATGACGTTGACGTAGGGGTTGATCTCCTGGACCGAGTCGCGCGCGGACTCGGCCTTGGAGCGGCCGATGTCGGACTGGCCGTGGATGATCTGGCGCTGGAGGTTGGACTCGTCGACGGTGTCGAACTCGACGATGCCGAGGGTGCCGACACCTGCCGCGGCGAGGTACATCAGCGCGGGAGATCCCAGGCCGCCGGCGCCCACACACAGCACCTTGGCGTTCTTCAACCGCTTCTGCCCGTCCATCCCGACATCCGGGATGATCAGGTGGCGGGAGTACCTGCGGACCTCGTCCACGGTGAGCTCAGCGGCCGGCTCGACCAGGGGTGGCAGCGACACGGGGGACTCCGTTAGTCGTCATTACGGGTTTTCTTCGCCAACAGTGCCACGCCGGGGGCTATTCCACGGCCTCCGGTCCGAGGTACGAGACAGCAGGTGAGACGGTTCGGCCTCCGGGCTGCGGCGTCTGCATGGCTTGTCGTGCAGTTCCCCGCGCCCCTGTGCAATTGCAACTGGGCCAGTTGCAGACACCTGGGGGCGCGGGGAACTGCGCGACCAACCATGCAGACGCCGCAGCCGAATTTCCGCCGGAATCCCGTCAGACCCGGCAGGCCGTCTCCATCCAGATGTCGGCCAGCGACTCCTCCAGCGGAACCCGGGGCCGCCAGCCGAGCCGTTCGCGGGCGGTCCGGATGTCGGCCTGCCGCCAGAGCACCTCGCCGGGGCGGTCGGTGCCGTCGGCGCCCGGGATCGGGCTACGGGTCTCCTCCATCAGCCGGCCCTCGAAGCCGGAGGCCCGCACCAGCAGATGGGCGGCGTCCCGCATCCGCACCCCGCTGCCGCCGCCGATGTTGATCACCCCGGTGGCCGCCGACACCGCCGCCGCCTGCACCGCCCTGGCGACGTCGCGCACGTCGACGAAGTCCCGGAACGCCGAGAGGTCCGCCGCGCGCACCTGCGGCTCGCTGCGCTCCAAGGCCCGGCGCAGGCCCTCGGAGAGCCGTCCGAACAGCGAGCCGGCCGGGACGCCGGGGCCCACCGCGTCGAAGATCCGCAGCACCACCGCGTCCAGGCCCGAGGAGAGCGCGAGCTCGGTGCCGGCGAGTTTGGTCACCCCGTACGGGCCGATCGGGCGCGGCTCGGCGCCCTCGGCGGTGGAGGTGCCGATCGGCACCGGGCCGTACTCGGCGGCCGAGCCGACGTGGACCAGCCTGGCCGGGTCGTGGCTGCGGCGGATCGCCTCGCAGACGGTGGCGACGGCCTGAGTGTTGGCCTTCACCAGGTCGCGCGGGGTGCCGTAGGTGACCCCCGCGCAGTTGACCACCACCCGTGGCATCACCGCGTCCAGGAATCGGGCCAGCGCACCCGGGCTGCCTGCGGCGAGATCGAAGCGGATGTCCGCGGTGTCCCGCCGGCCCAGCACGGTCACCTGCAGCTCGGGGTCGGCGAAGAGACGGTCGGCGACGCGGCGGCCGATGAATCCATCGGCTCCCAACAGCAGCACCCTCATGGTGCGGTCCTTCCTTGAGCGGTCCCGTAGGGGCCCGCGGTGTGCAGGTTGATGGGTGGCGGCCGGTGCCTGACGGACACTCAGTCGTCCCCGGCCGGGGCGGTGTCCCGGTGCGACTCCGGGCGCAGCAGCACCACCCAGGCGTAGGGCAGCAGCAGAGCCGCGGTCAGGCCGAAGCCCCGGAGCAGGGCGGTGTCGAACGCGGCTGCCGTACCGCTGCCGCCGTACCCGCCGCTGCCGCCCGGCAGCGCGGCGTGTACGGCGGCAGCGGCCACGCCCAGTGCGGAGAGTCCGCAGAGCAGGCCGGCCAGCGCGTCGGCGGTCCTTCCGCACCGCCAGAGCAGCACCACCAGCAGCAGGACGACGCCGACGCACTCCTGGGCCGCCCAGGCCGTGCCGTCGGCCCCGTGGATCCCGGCGGCCAGGCCTCCCCCGTCGGAGGTGCGGTGCCGGTGCAGGGTGAGTGCGGCGAAGGTCAGCGCGGAGAGCGCGGTCAGGAAGAGCGCGACCGCCACCGGCAGCACCGGGCGCATCCGCTCGCGGAACCCGTTCCGCGAGCGCGCCGCGCCCAGGTGGCCCCAGCCGATGTGCCGGAACCAGCGCGCGCACCAGTCGGCCGCCCCGAGCCCGCAGGCCAGGGCGGTGGCCACGGCGGGGTCGCTCCCCCCGGTGACGCACAGGCCGAGCACCGCGGCCACGCCGACGGCGTAGCCGAATCGTGCGCCGAAGGAGTGCCCGCCGCCCGCGGTCCCCGCCGCCACCAGAGCGAGCAGGACCACCACGGTCAGGTCCACCCCGACGCCGCGACCGGCCCCGCCGGTCTGCCGCGCCAGCCACAGCCCGGCGCAGGGCAGCAGGTAGAGCACGGCGGTGAGCAGGGCGGGCCCGGCCCGCCGCCGCCAGGGGCTCTCGGCCGGCGGAGCCCGGTGCGCCTCGGGCCGCCGTGGCACCCGCGCGTAGAGCTCCTCGGCCAGTGAGAAGACATCGCTGTGCCGGTAGCGACCCGCCGTCCCCGGTCCCATCCCGGCCGCCTCCAGCTCGGCGGCGATCTCCAGCGGGTGCACCGCCGTCTCGCACAGCGTCAGATGACGGACCAGCAGATCGTGGACCGGATCGGCGGTGGCCCGGTCCGCGGACACGGCGGCCCCGGATCGCCCGCTCATCCGGCTCCCGCCTCCTCGGCGCCGGACAGCGCTCCCACCAGGCCCGCACCGGCCGCGACCGGAATCGGCTCGGGCGTCCGCCACTGCACCTCGCCCTCACTCCCGGCCGCAACCTCGCCCTCGGCCACCGGCCGCACCGCCCTGCGCCGCAGCTCGGCGAGCATCGCCCCGGCCCGCCGCGGTCGCACCGCACCGGCCCCCGCGACCGCATGCGGTACCAGGACCGACGCCGCCGGGTCCTCGGCCGCGACCCGGACCTCCGCGGTGCGGCCGAAGGGCCGACGCGCCGCCGGCACGCCGAAGGGCGTCTCCGCGCTCGGCAGCCGGGAGGCGAGCTCCAGGTACAGGTCGCGGAAGGCCGCGGCGGCCGGCTCCACCGCGTAGAGCTCCTGGGCCCGCAGCCGCCCGGCGTTGCCGAGCCGGGAGCGGCGTTCCCGGTCCCACAGCAGCGCCGAGCAGGCCGCGGCCAGCGCCTTGGGATCCTCCGCGGGGACCAGCAGTCCGGTGGGGCCGACCAGTTCCCTGGCCGCGCCGACGTCCGTGGCGACCACCGGCCGCCCGCTGAGCATGGCCTCGGCGACCAGCATCGGACGGGGGCCCTCGGTACCGGAGAAGACGATCACCGTGCCGCCCTCATGGGCGTCACGAAGCCGACCGGCGCCGCTCCGCCCAGCACCGCCCCGAAAGCTGACCGCCTCCGGTTCCCCGGGGAACAGCTGCGCGGCCAGCTCGCGGCACTGCCGGGCACCCGCCTCGGCCGCCCGTGACGCAGTCACGGATCCGCCGTGCACCAGCAGCCTCACCCCCTGGTGCTCCGATCTCAGCCGGGCGAAGGCCCGCAGCATGGTTTCCAGACCCCCGCAGGGCTCGGTCGGACCGCACCAGACCAGGGTGGGGATGGCCGGCTCGGCGCCCGCCGCGGGCAGGTCCGCGCTGGGCGTGCCCTCGTAGACCACCCGGACCGCCGCCGGATCGGCGCCGCAGTGGATCTGCCAGCGCTGGTCGAAGCTGCTCCCGGGCGTGATCAGCCCGGCCTGCCGGTATGCCTCGCGGGCCAGCAGGCGGAAGAAGGTGAGCATCAGCGCCCTGACCGGCCGCCGATAGGGCGCGTCGCGGTAGCCCCGGGCGCGTTCGCGCAGGTGGAGGCTGTGCTCGGTGATGATCAGGGGTATTCCGTAGAAGTGCTTGGCCAGCAGCCCGGGCAGTACCGCCAGGCCGCCGCCGAGGGCGTGGCAGAGGTCCGCACCGCCCAGCCCCCCGGCCACCGGCCCCTCGGAACGCCGCTCGTCGGAACGCCGCTCGTCGTACCAGGGGGCAGAGAGCGCCCGGAGGCAGTGCGCCAGCAGGTCGGCCGCGACCAGCGCGTCCCGCACCAGCGGCTCGCCTGCCGTTCCGGAGCCGCTGCCGACGACCGCGCCGGGGGCCTTCCAGGCCGCCTCGATGATCCGCAGCGCCGCCCCGGACCGGAGTAACGCGGCCAGGCCGCCGCCCCGCCCGGCCTCGGCCAGCGCGTACAACGCGGGGCCGAACGTCTCCGCCGCCGCGGGCTCGGCCAGCGAGCGGAGCAGCTCACGGTAGGCGGCCAGCGCCCGCCGCCTGGCCCGGCCGTGCAGCACCGCGGGGCGCGGGTCCGCGCGGCGCAGCCCGGACAGCCGGCCCGGCAGCGGCTCGGACCCGGCTTCACGCCGCGCCGCACCCAGGGCGTACAGCTCGAACTCGTGCTCGGCGAGCTCCCGGGTCAGCCGGTCGCACCAGCCACCCTCGGCACTCTCGGTGCCGACGGACGCACTCTCGGTGAGCAGGGCGATGCGCATGGAGACCTCCGCGGCAAGGAAAGGGATGGAGAGGCCCGCGGGCTGCGGTGGTCAGTGACCCCGCCCCCCGACGTCTGTTCGGCCCGACGGGATGAAACTACGACCGGCCACTGACAGCCACTCGACCATCCGGCCGCCTACCACCCGAAGGAGTGAACCCCCGAAACCCCCAGCGGTCTGCGGCGTTGTCGCACGCCACCCCAGCTGTCCCGACCGTCCCGGTAACCAGCGGCCGTCCCGGTCGTTGCGCCGGACGTGATCGGCACATCCACCCGGGGCACCCCCGGCGCACCGCTCGGACGGCTGTCCGCCGCCCTGCTGGCCCTGGCGTGCACGGGCGCGCTCGCCACCGGCTGCGCCCCCGACCGCCACCCCGCCGCACCGAGCCCGCCCGGGGCGGCGCCGTCGGCCGCGCCGGTTGCCGAGGCGCCCGGGGGACCGCCTCCGGCCGGCCCCACCGCCGGTGTACCGCTCAGCGTGCTGGCCGTCGCCGATCCACCGAGCGCCGCCGCGCCGGCCCCGAGCCCGGGGCCGGCGGGCCGACCGGCCGGCTCCTCGCCGCGGCGCGGGGCGGACCGCTCCTCCGCCGCCGCTCGCCCCGCACCGCGCTCCGCCGGCGCACGAAAGGCACACCCGGCACCCGGGCGGCCGCCGCACGGCTCTTCCGGCATCTGCGCACTCGGCGAGCAGTACGGCGGCTGGGCCGCCGGCAGCAGTCAGGACGCCGGCTGCCATGCGGTCTACGGCTGAGCCGGACTACGCCCGGGCCGCCGGTGCCGCAGACGCCGCCGACGCCGCCGCCGGGACCACCGAGGTCCCGGCGGTCTCCGCCAACAGCTCCCGGAACTGCCCCGCGACCAGGTCCGGGTACTCCATCATCGCCACGTGACCGGCCTCGGGCAGGACCAGCAGCCGCGAGTCCTGGAAGGCCAGCCCGGCCTTCCGGGCCATCCGGTACGAGACCAGCTTGTCGCGCAGCCCGTACACCAGCAGCACCGGCGCCGTCACCTGCTCCGCCTGCCGCCACAGCGCCTGCGGTCCGCGCTCGGTGTAGGCCCTGACGATCCCCCGGGCGGTCCTGGCCAGCACGTCCATCGAGTACGGCAGCGCCATCCGGCGCTGGTACTCGGCGACCATCTGCCGCCGTCGCTCGGCGTCGATCAGTCCGGGGTCGCCGTAGCAGAGGTCCAGCAGCGCCTCGGTCTGCTGCTCCACCGGCTGGCCCCGGGTGAGCTTGCCGAAGACCGCGGGGACGCCGGGCATCGCCAGCAGTCCGGTCGGCAGCGCGGTGCGCTGCGGGGGCACCTCGGGCAGCGCCGGGGAGATCAGCGTCAGCGAGCGCACCAGGTCGGGGCGGAGCGCGGCCAGCCTGGTGGCCACCGCGCCGCCCAGCGAGTTCCCGAACAGGTGGACCGGACCGCGTCCGGACAGCTCCAGACAGTCCACGACCGCCCGCATATGGGCCGAGACCGACAGATCGGCGTCGTCCGGCGGCGGCGACTGGCCGAACCCCGGCAGGTCCACGGCATAGCCGTCGACATCGCCGGCCAGCCGGTCCATCAGCAGCGACCAGTTCTGCGTCGACCCGCCCAGACCATGGACGAACAGGGCGGGCGGCAGCCCCTCGCGCTCCGGCGCGACCGCCTCCACACTCAGCGCGCACCCGGGAACGGACACCGGCCTGAGCGGCCGCAGCCCCTCGCCGCCGGACTCCCCCTCGGCCGCGTCGGGAATCGCAGCCTCGGGCACGACGGGCTCTGACATCTCGCGCAGTCCACTCATGCGTCGATGCTACGAGTCGGCACCGGCCAGGTCAGCAGTGGCCGCCCCGCCGGTGTGCCGGGGCGCGGTCCGGGGCAGGCGCTCCTAGGCTCGACACAGCCGCACTATCGCACCGGGAGCCAGCATGACCGAGCCCGTGAACCCCGAGCCCGTCGACCCCGACCTGAGCGATGACGACCCCGAGGCGGACGACGACAGCCCGCTGGAGGAGGACGACCTCGACCTGGAGGCTCCGGAGGCGGATGTCGCCGAACAGCAGCGCGCCGTCGGCATCGACGAGGACGAGTACCGCGAGTGATTTGCCGGATACGCACCAGTACGTACCCGTCTGCTCCCGGCTGTGTTGTCGACTCCTCACAACACTTGACCAAGAGTTTCTTTCAGCGACCTGGGGCGCAGAGGATTACCGACAAGTAGGATGGCGCCCTGGAACCACCACCCGCACGGCCTCGGCCGCGCACGGCCCACGCCGCGCACCCGGAGCCCCACAACCGTGAGTGAGGAGCGCCGTGACGCCCAGTCAGGACACGGACGAGCGCCCGCGCACAGGCAAGACCAGCACCGGCCGCCTGCCGCGAAGCGCCCGACGCAACCAACTGCTCGGCGCCGCCGAGGAGGTCTTCGTCGCGCAGGGCTACCACGCCGCCGCGATGGACGACATCGCCGAGCGGGCCGGGGTCAGCAAACCGGTGCTCTACCAGCACTTCCCCGGGAAGCTGGAGCTCTACCTCGCGCTGCTGGACAAGCACTGCGACGCCCTGGTCGAGGCGATCCGCGGGGCCCTGGAGGCCACTACGGACAACAAGCTCCGGGTCCAGGCCACCACCGAGGCCTACTTCGCCTACGTCGCCGAGGAGTCCGGCGCCTTCCGGCTGGTCTTCGAGTCGGACCTGACCAACGAGGCCCCCGTGCGCGAGCGGGTCGAGGCGGTCACCAGGGCCACGGCCACCCTGGTCAGCAAGGTGATCGCGGAGGACACCGACCTCCCCGAGGAGGAGGCCATGCTGCTCGCCGTCGGCGTCTGCGGCCTGTGCCAGATCACCGCGCGCTTCTGGCTGGCCCAGGGCGGCACCATCCCCAAGGACGAGGCGGTCCGCCTGGTCTCCAGCCTGTCCTGGCGCGGCCTCAAGGGCTTCCCCATGCACGGCGGCGACGGCGTCACGCACTGAAAGGTCCGCGCTCGGTCTAAGGTTGGCCGCGTGCGGGCAGTTTCCGCACGGCAGCGACAGACGCCACACGTACCAGCGTGACAAGAGACAACATGCGCCTTGAGGGGCCGGAGGGACGTAGCCGTGGAGGTCAAGATCGGCGTGCAGAACGCGGCTCGGGAGATCGTTCTCGAGAGTTCGCAGTCTGCTGATGATGTCGAGACCGCGGTCGCCGCGGCGCTCGACGGCAGCTCCAAGCTGCTGAAGCTCACGGACGAGCACGGCCGCAAGGTCCTGGTCCCCGCCGAGCGGCTCGCCTATGTGGAGATCGGCGAGCAGACCGCGCGCAAGGTCGGTTTCGGCGCGATCTGAGGCCGCAGGCCCCGGTGCCCCGCTCCCGCCTCGGCGGAGCGGGGCACCGCTGCGTCCGCCGACCGCCACCGGCGCGGCCCGGCCCGGCCCGGCCCGGCCGCCGCATGGTCGCATTACCCGATCTTGGAACCCGGCGCACCGCACGGCCACCCTGGCGAGTGATTCCAGCCAGTCCCGGGTGCAGATCCCCGCATTCCGCATGGTCGGAACGCTCCCTGGGTACGTCCTGGGTGTCCTGTCCACCACCCGGGCCGGATGTGTACCGCACGAGCTGCGAGGAGGCGCCGATGCTGCTGGAACTGCTCGCGTTCACCCTGGTCGGACTGGCTGTCGGGGGCGGTGCGGCACTGTTGCTGCCGCACTATTTCCAGGTGCACCGAGCAGTCACCGTGCTGACCGGACTGTGCTCGGCGCTGCTGATCGGCGTACTGGCGCGAACCGTCGTCGGCGCCGACCACCTGGCGCTGACCGTGCCGCTCTCGGCGGTCGGCGCCTGCCTGCTGGTCTCGCTCCTGGCGCACCCGGAGCAGCGGCGCCCGGAGCGGCAACACCAAGACCGCCGGCGCCCCGAGCCGGGGCGTCCTGAGCAGCGATCATCCACACCGGTGACGCGACAGCCGCACCACGTCTGAGGCGTCAGGACGCCAGCCCCAGCGCCGCCATCCGTCGGGTGTGCGCCTCGGTGATCCGGTTGAACATCTTGCCGACCTCCACCAGGTCGAAGCCGCGCACCTCCACCCCGCCGATCAGCAGGTTGGACAGCGCGTCGCGCTCCGCGACGACCCGCTGGGCCTGGCTCAGCGCCTCGCCCATCAGCCGACGGCCCCACAGCGCCAGCCGCCCGCCGATCTTCGGGTCGGCCTCGATCGCGCCGCGCACTTTCCCCACCGCGAACTCAGCGTGCCCGGTGTCGGCCATCACCCGCAGTACCAGCTCCCGGGTGTCGTCGTCGAGCCGCACCGCCACCTCGCGGTAGAAGTCAGCCGCGATGGAGTCGCCGACATAGGCCTTGACCAGGCTCTCCGGCCAGTCCGCGGGGGCGGTCATCCGGTGGAAGGAGTCAAGCGGCTCGGCGAACGGCAGCATCGCCGCGGTGGGATCGGCCCCGACCCCGACCAGCCGGTCGTGCAGCTGCTGGTAGTGGTGGAACTCGGCGGCCGCCATCCCGGCCAGGGCCGCCTTGTCCTCCAGGGTCGGGGCGAGCTTGGCGTCCTCGGCCAGCCGCTCGAAGGCGCTGAGTTCGCCGTAGGCCAGCGCGCCGAGCAGGTCGAGCACCGCGGCCCGGTACTCGGGGTCCGCCGCGCAGGTGTCCCAGTCCCCGATCGAGGGGTGCGACTCGCCGGTGCCGGCTCCGGTTGTCGCTGCTGCTTCCTGAGGAGTCTCCATATCCGGAACCCTAGTGCTCCCGCGAGCAGGGATTCCGCGCTGCGCGAGGGGTTTGTCGCCCGCGTCACATGTTCGATCTTTCGCTTGACGGTATGGTGGTAGTGAGGACCGGCGTATGCGCCGCAAGGCTCGCGCCCCGGTCCTCACGTATACGGATGCCCGGTCGGTGGAACGATCGGCTCCGACCGACCCGCCCTTCCGATCCGGTGACGGACCACGAAGGGCCCGCAGTGGCTGAGCGAGGGCCGCCGCAGACCGCACCTACGCGGTCCCGCGCCGGGCCTCCCACACTGGCCGACCCGCAGTGCCGCCCGTCCGTACGCGACCCGAGTGTCCGTGCGAACCACGGAGCCGGCGCGCGGCCCGGCCGCGAGGACGCCGGTTGCGGTACGCGCGCCCGTACGAGTCGTACGAGCGCCCGGCCGCCCCCCGCATCGGCCGCACACACCGGAAGAGGCATCGCCCTGACTACGTTCCGAGACCTCGGGCTCCTGCCCGAGACAGCAGAGGCCCTCGAGGCCGTCGGCATCATTGAAGCCTTCCCGATCCAGGAGATGACCCTCCCGGTCGCCCTCAGCGGCCATGACGTCATCGGGCAGGCAAAGACCGGCACCGGCAAGACCCTGGGCTTCGGCCTCCCCATCATCGACCGGGTACGCGTCCTCGCCGACGTCGACGCCGGCCGCACCACCGCCGCCGAGCTGCCCAGCTCGCCGCAGGCGCTGGTCGTGGTCCCGACCCGCGAGCTGTGCACCCAGGTCACCAACGACCTGCAGACGGCCGGCAAGGTCCGCAACGTCCGGGTCCTCGCCATCTACGGCGGCCGGGCCTACGAGCCGCAGGTCGAGGCGCTGCAGAAGGGCGTCGACGTGGTCGTCGGCACCCCCGGCCGGCTGCTCGACCTGGCCCGCCAGCGCAAGCTGGACCTCTCCGCCGTGCGCTGCCTGGTGCTGGACGAGGCGGACGAGATGCTCGACCTGGGCTTCCTGCCCGACGTCGAGAAGATCATGACCATGCTCCCGGCCAAGCGGCAGACCATGCTGTTCTCGGCCACCATGCCGGGCCAGGTCATCAGCCTCGCCCGCCGGTACATGAGCCAGCCCACCCACATCCGCGCCGCCGCCCCCGACGACACCGGCGCCACCGTGGCGTCGGTCAAGCAGCACATCTTCCGGGCGCACTCGCTGGACAAGGTGGAGCTGGTCTCCCGCATCCTCCAGTCCGAGGGCCGCGGTCTGGCGATGATCTTCTGCCGGACCAAGCGCACCGCGGCCGACGTCGCCGACCAGCTCACCCAGCGCGGCTTCGCGGCCGGCGCGGTCCACGGCGACCTGGGCCAGGGAGCGCGCGAGCAGGCGCTGCGCGCCTTCCGCAACGGCAAGGTGGATGTCCTGGTCTGCACCGACGTGGCCGCCCGCGGCATCGACGTCGAGGGCGTGACCCACGTCATGAACTACCAGTGCCCCGAGGACGAGAAGACCTACCTGCACCGCATCGGCCGCACCGGCCGCGCGGGCGCCTCCGGCACCGCCGTCACCCTGGTCGACTGGGACGACATGCCCCGCTGGGCGCTGATCAACAAGGCGCTGGACCTGGGCCTGGGCGAGCCGGAGGAGACCTACTCCACCTCGCCGCACCTGTACGAGCTGCTGCACATCGCCCCCGGCACCAAGGGCGTGCTGCCGCGCGCCGACCGCACCCGCGCGGGTCTGGGCGCCGAGGCGATCGAGGACCTGGGCGAGCCGGGCGGCGGCCGCAAGTCCGCCGACCGCGGCGCGGCCGGGCGCAGTGGCCGGGACGCAGGCGGCCGTGGCGCAGCCCGTGGCGACAGCCGTCGGCCCGCCGCCGAGGCCCCGGCTCCGGCCGAGGAGACGCGTCCGCGCCGCGAGCGCTCGCGCCGCCGTACCCGTGGTGGTGCGGGCGACGCCGTCACGCCGGTCGTCGAGTCGGCCGAGAGCATCGCAGTCCCCGTCACCGCCCTGGCCGAGACCCCGGCCGAGGAGACGGCAGCGCGCCGTCGCCGCCGTCGCGGGGGCAAGGCCGCCGAGGCGCTGGAGACGGTGGAGACCCTCGCCGGGACCGCCGCCGTCGAGGGGCCTGTCGCCCAGGCTCCGGTCGCCGAGCAGCCCGCCGCCGAGGCGCCCGCGCCGCGCACCCGTCGTCGCCGTACGACCGCCGCCGAGGCGCCGGTTGTCGAGACGCCGGTTGTCGAGACGCCGGTCGTCGAGACGCTGGAGACCGCCGCGGAAGCACCCGCCGCCGTGGTCGAGGAGGCCGCCCCGCGCCGTCGCCGCAGCACCGCGAAGGCCGCCGTCGAGACGGCAGCCGAGGCACCGGCCGAGGCGCCCGCCGAGGTCGAGGCACCGGCTCCGCGCCGGCGCCGTCGCAGCGCGGTCAGCGCCGAGGTTCCGGCCGAGACCGTGGGGACCGTCGTCGAGACCGCCCCCGAGGTTGTTGCCGAGACGCCGGCACCGCGCCGTCGTCGCAGCACCGCCAAGGCGGCCGCGACCGTGGTGGAGGCCGCGGCCACCGCCGTCGAGGTGTCCGGCACCGTGGCCGCCGAGGCGCCCGCGCCCCGGACCCGCCGCCGGGCCGCCCGCCCCGCGGGCGCGGCCGAGGTGCCGACCCCGGCCGAGGTCCCGGCCCCGCGCCGGCGCACTCCGGCAGCCACCAGCCCGGTCCCTGCCACCGCCACGGAGGAGATCGCCCCGCAGCGCCGCCGCCGTCGCAGTGAGCGGCTGGCCGACGCCGCTGCCGCAGCGGCCGCAGCCGAGGCCGCCGGACTGCGCTAGCCGCAGCCGGCACCAACGCACCGATGGAGACGGGGGGGGGCCCGGGGCCCGGGCGCCCCCCGCCGCCCGCCGCCCCCACCCCCCCGCTGGCCCCGGCCCGCGGGGCGGGGGGGGCCCACACCACCCGGCCCCCCCGCGGGTGGCCC